>RGDT01000090.1 GCA_009918525.1 Planctomycetia bacterium | reverse complement strand
ACAATTTGTTGTTCATATGCCAACTCTGCAATGGACTTGCTTTTTTTTAAACTGAAAACAGTTTAACGAGTGAAAAAAGAGATGAAAAGCATATACGACAGCCGAGGAACTAGCGGGGACTACCTTTCCCCGTTCGTCCCCCGGTGGATCGCAACGCTTAGCTCAGCTTGATTGTCACCGTCTTCGTTTCGGTGTAATGCTCCAATGCTGCCTCGCCGTTTTCGCGGCCTTGGCCGGACATCTTGAAGCCACCGAAGGGAGTGGTCGTGTCCACGATGTGATAGCAGTTCACCCAAACCGTGCCCGCTTTGACGTCTTTAGCATAACGATGAGCCTTGTCTAGGTTCTTCGTGAAGATGGCCGCGGCTAATCCGTAGAAGGTGTTGTTCGCACGAACGATCATCTCGTCGTAGCTCTTGAACGGTAACACCGATACCACGGGGCCGAAGATCTCGTCCTTAGCAATCGCCATATCATCCCGAACGTTATCAAACACGGTCGGTTCGACGAAAAATCCAGTGCTTCCCCGACGCACACCACCCGTCAGCAGCTTCGCTCCCTGCTGGTTGCCCAAGTTGCAGTAGTGCAGAATCTTTTCCATCTGCTCTTGCGAAACCATCGGGCCCAGCTCGGTTGTCTCGTCTAACTGATTGCCGATCTTTCGCTGCCGGCTCTTGGCGGCCAGTCGCTCGACAAACTCCTGATGAATCTTCTCTTCCACGAATAAGCGACTGCCAGCCGTGCAGCATTGTCCACCGTGGAAGTAGATAGCATGAAAAGCCCCATCGACAGCCTGATCCATGTCACAATCAGCGAAGATGACATTCGGCGATTTACCGCCCAACTCGAACGTTGTCCGCTTCAACGTCTCAGCCGCGTTTCGCTGGATAATCTTGGCCGTGTCAACGTGGCCCGTGAAAGCGATCTTGTCCACATGCGGATGGATCACCAAGGCATGACCAGCCGTCTCGCCCATCCCGTTGACGAGGTTGATCACACCTTTGGGGAAGCCCGCTTCCCGCGCTAGTTCACCCAACCGCAGGGCTGTCAATGGCGTCTGTTCGGCCGGTTTCATCACAATCGTATTTCCACACGCTAGGGCCGGCCCCCACTTCCAAGCAAGCATTAAAAGAGGGAAATTCCAGGGGATAATCTGGCCGACGACGCCGACCGGTTGCCGAAGCGTATAGCTGAGAAACGGCCCGCGTACCGGAACCGTCTTCCCCTCGATCTTATCGGCCCAGCCTGCATAATATCGTATCGTGTTGACCACACCGGCTAGGTCGCCCCGGCTGTCGCGAATGGTCTTTCCACAGTTGAGTGCTTCCAGTTGCGCCAACTCCTCGGCATGTTTCTCGACAAGATCACCGAGCTTGAACAGTAATCGTCCGCGTTCAGCGGCATCCATCGTCGCCCACGGGCCGCTTTCCAAGGCACGGCGAGCCGCCTTGACAGCTTTGTCGATGTCCGCAGCGGTACCAGCGGCGACGGTCGCGATTACCTCCTCTACAGGGGCTACGAATTCGTTATCGATGAACAATCGCGTCTCATAAGCCGAAGAAATGGCTTTTGGCTTAGATGCAGTCATAGTGGTCATTGAAAATTCCTCCAGAGAGAGTGGGGATACTTTGATAAGAAACAGACAAACCGCCAATACGCCAAGAGGGATAATCTATCACTCGCGTCGAGAATGTTCGACAAAACAAACGAAGGAGAAATAGTGAGGTGACGTGGCCGATTTGATCATTTTCTGACAGGCCAGTCGAGCACGACGCGAAAACCATCTCGATTGCTGCACACTTCCGCCGCACGGTCAAGCCGAATCGCCGAGCGACAACTGGTGCTAATGTAAAAATACGAGCCACCACGCAAGACTCGATCTTGTCCGACTTCTGGCCCACTCGGATCGACCGTCGGCCCTCTTTGGTAGAAGTCACGGTCGAAATAATCCTGACACCACTCCCACAAATTGCCGTGCATGTCGTAAATCCCCCAAGCGTTCGGAGGATACGAACCGACCGGGGTCGTCTTCTCTAGGTAAACGCCGGGCTTTCGGGAGTTGTAGCTACGACTACCATCGAAGTTGGCCAAGTTGGTGTGGAGGTCCTTCCCAAAGAAAAATGGTGTCGTCGTTCCTGCCCGGCACGCATATTCCCATTCAGCCTCTGTGGGCAGTCGGTATGTTCGATTCGCTTTCTTTTCACGCGATCGCTCCGAGAGTCGACGACAAAAATCAGTTGCCTGATTCCAAGACACTCGGTCCACCGGCAAATGTGCTTCACCTGCAAATTGACTCGGATTATCGTTCATCACCGCCTTGTACTGTTCCTGAGTAACTAAATGCCGTCCAATGGCATACGGACGCGTGATCGTAACAATACGGAAAGGCCCCTCATCAGCGTAGCGCCCCTTCTCCCCAGAGGGAGAACCCATCCAAAAACGTCCAGGAGCGATGACGACGAATTCCATTCCCAAAGAGTTCACCACCGTAGGAACGCAAGGGGGAACGCCCGCAATAATAAGCTCCGCTTGCCTCTGTTGTAACGCGAGACGTTTGCGATCCTCAAATTCGGGATCCTGCAAAGTTTGCCTAATTCGTACTAGCTCTCCCCGACGAGGATCGTCGAATTCTTCCAACCAATCGGCTAGGATAAGCCAGGGTGTAGGGTCTGCCGGAAAATCTCGGATAGCTTCGAGGATTCCCGCTTCAACCCGGGTGAGCGTCGTCACTGGATTTACTTCTTGGGCTTAGGGTAAAGCTTGTCCATCAATTCGGTTACACTCGCCAGCACAGCCTGCGCATCAGGACCATTAGCTTGATCCAGGGCATCTCTGCCAATCGAACGACTCGCGGTCACTTTGAGCTTTTGATAAACAATCGCGTTCAGAGCCATTGTCTCGTCAAAATTGAAACGAGCTAAGTCTTTCGGAGCAGCCAAAGTTAACACAACCCCGGTCAATTTAAGGTCAGCGGCCAGTTTATCGAGACGAGCAGCGTACTCGTTACGTTTCTCGTCTTGAGTGACCACATCGGTTAGCTCTTCGGGATACAGAGCGACGACAAAAGCACGGAGACGACCACGTTGATTATTGTCTACCAGAGTGTTTAATTTCGTCAATAAATCGCGAAAACCAGCGCTTTCGTCGAGATTACGAGCCACTAGCATCACGACGGGATCCATGTCGTATTCCGTAATCAAGCAGTGGTACTTGTGCTTCGTACTGCGACTCTCACGAGCACTAGGGACCATTGGCTCGGGAGAAGGATCGACACGAAAGGTGACATTAAACGGATGAAACGAACCTGGAACATTATCGCCAACGGCCAAGCCTCGCTTCTCTTGCGACAAGGCAACGGAAGCGATAGTGAGCAAAATCATTCCTGTACACTGGCGCATAGTATCACCATCCTGAAGACCGATTACTTATCCAAATTCACCATTCCCATCATGATTGTCAACTCGATAAAAGGTCAAAACGGTCGGGAATGAGAAAAGAACAGGGCAGATTATTCTTATTGTACCGATTATGAGGGATCAGTCAGGCGACTGACTGCATACATGATGTTTGCACTCGTCGGTATAGTATTCGCTAAGGCTGAACGGATCGTTCGCTCTCCCTATTTAGGAGGCAGGCTATCCGCTTCCTTGTCGTCTGTTTCATAGGAATTGTTAACAACTTCGCGAAAGAAAGCCGAAGAATTGGTCTCAGAAATGGGCATTTCCTCCGGAAAAAGTTCTACCTGAAAAACAACAGGGCCAATCTGCAACAAATCGCGATCAGCCAACTGACAATCCTCTGCAACCGGAATCCCATTGACCAAAGTGCCATTCATGCTCGTGTCGCGGAGGATAACTTGAACAGGATCAACACGGATCAGGCAATGCTGACGACTGATCACGTCCGTGTTGAATCGCACATGGCAATCCGGTCCACGTCCCAGAGAAAAGTCGCCAATCCCGAAAACGATTTTTTTTCCGGGCGGCTGCCCCCGAATGATAAGCAACTGAAGAATCATAATGGTACCAACCGGTCGCTATTTCCCATTAGACGCGGAAAAATCGCTCGGTGATTTCATCGTATCTTCTGAAACTTTCGGACAAATCAACTCCCTGCCCTGTACTTCTACCAGTTTATCCTCACTAGATTAACTATAGATCATAACAGCCCACGGAGGAAATTCGATGCTTACAACGCTCTTTCTCTCTTCTGTATTCCTCTGCACTGGTGCCGCCAAAGATGACGACTTGGCCCTCCAGGCTGCAAACGTTTTGTATGATGGAATCGTCTCTAGTACGCTGCCCAACGGGTTGCAGATTTACCTCAAGCCCGTCCCCGGGGCGACCTCCGTGACCACGATGCTGGGATACAAAGTCGGTAGCGCGGACGAAGACAAAACCAGCACCGGCCTAGCTCATTATCTTGAACATCTTCTGTTCAAAGGGACCGCCAAACTCAAACCCGGCGACGTGGACCGGATCACATTCCGCAACGGTGGTAATAACAACGCCTATACCAAAACCGACCTTACGAGCTATCACTTCAACCTACCCGCAGGACGCTGGAAAGCCGCCCTGGAAATTGAAGCGGACCGGATGCGCAACACCCGCGTTGATAAAGCCCACGAGTTCGACAAGGAAAAGGGGGCCGTCATCAACGAATTGATCGGAGGCGAAGATTCCCCTTGGGATCTCGAATACAAACGGCTTATGCCACTGCTTTACGGGAAAGAACATCCCTATGGCCATCCCGTCATCGGAGAGTCGGACCATGTCAAGAATGCAACCGAAAAAATCATTAGCGATTTTTATCATCGCTGGTATCATCCGAATAATGCGGCATTAGTTATGGTCGGAGGGTTTGACACGGATGAGGCTCTAGCGACCATCCGGAAACTTTTTGGCGACATCCCTCCTGCCAAGTTGCCCGAACGGAAACCGATTCCCAAAGAAGCCCCGAAACTTCCAGCACGCGCGGAGTTCAAATCGAAATTCACTGTGCCGCGTCTTATTTGGGCCGTCCAAACCATCAAAAGTGGTGATCCCGACCATGCCGCATTGACGGTGCTGGAAGCGATCCTCGGGCTGGGAAAGCGGAGCCGCCTCTACCGCTCACTCGTGGAAGATTACGCTGTTTGTTCCGCCGCCGAAGCCAGCCACAATCCCGGTCGATATCCCGGATGGTTTGGGCTTTATGTCGAGGTGCTGCCCGGTAAAGATCGGGCCGATGTCGAGAAAAAACTCATGATGGAGCTAAAGAAACTTCGCGATGAACCGCCCAGTGAAGAAGAACTCAAACGAGTTAAGCAACAACTTCTGGCCTCGGCTGTCTTCGGACGCGAAAGCACCAATGGCCTAGCACGAAGTATCGTCGAGGCTGTGCTTCTCAACGACTTGGCCTTCGCCAAACGCACCCTACCCGATTTACTGGCCGTGACCGCTGCCGATGTTCAGCGAGTGGCCAAGAAATATCTAGGTGAGGACCGCGCTGCAGTGATCTGGTCCGTGCCCGACGAGAAAAAGGGAGCGGGATCAAAGCACCTCAACACCATACAAGAAACCGTTCTGACCGCTCGGCAGACTATCGGCTCGCGACTATCTTTTGTCTCACGAGCTGGCGATGCTTCTGCCAAGGGAACTATTGATCTCAAAACAACAAGAAGGGTTGAGTTACCCAGTGGAATGGTTGTCCTACTTTACCCCAACCGGCGCGTCCCGACGTTCGAGGCTCACGTCCAGCTGCGTGAAGGGGCACTCTTCCAGAGCGAAGATAAGCTCGGGGTTGCGACGCTTAGCGGATTGTTGCTTGATGAGGGCACACCGACTCGCTCTGGCCCGAAAATTGCTGACATCATTGAGGGACTAGGCGGCGAGTTGAATCTCTCAGGCGTCGGTGGGTCGGTCAAAGTGCTGGCTCCCGATCGGAAAATCGGGTTGGAACTGCTGTTCGACTGTTTAATCAACCCCGTGATGCCGGAAGATGCTTTCAAACGAGCTAAAGCTCGGCTGTTGTCGCAGGTCATGGAAAACGAAGCACAGCCCGAAACCAAGGCCGAACAAGCTTTTCAGAGCCTCGTCTATGGCAAGCATCCCCTGGGACGGCCCATAGCGGGCACGATGACGACGGTTAAGGGCCTATCTCGCGAAGACTGTCGGGCTTTTCACTCGCTGGTTTTCCGCCCGAATAATCTCGTGGTCGTCTTTGTTGGCGATTTTGACCCGGACGCGGTGCTAAAGGAACTTCAAACACTGACAGCCGAATGGAAGCCAGGCAAGTTACCGGACCAAGTTTTGCCGGAAGTAAGCCTGCCGGAGAAGTTCACCGAGAAAGTGATCACGATGCCCGAAGCCGCTCAGTTACATTTTTATATGGGTCATGTCGGTGTGCGACGGACCAACCCGGATTATTACAAATTGTTAGTGATGGACTACATCCTCGGCACAGGGCCTGGCTTCACAGATCGAATGTCGAGCCGATTGCGAGATCGTGAAGGGTTAGCTTACACGGTAAATGCCAACATTACCGGTTCCGCCGGTAAAGAGCCGGGACGTTTTGCTTGCTATATCGGCACAGATCGTGAGAATTATGCCAAAGTCAAGCGTCTATTCTTGGAAGAATTGAACCGCATTCGCGACACGAAGCCGGGTGATGAAGAATTGGCCGATGCCAAAACCTACTTGATGGGTAGCGGTCTGCTACAATTCGGTACTAACTCGGGCATCGCTAGGCAGTTGTTGAGCATAGAACGCTACAAGCTTGGACTCGATTACCTGGAAAAATCTCAGGCCGCCATTGCAGCAGTGACAGCCGAGGATATTCAAACGGTCGCGAAAAAGTACCTGCATCCGATGCAGATGGTACTTTCAGCTGCGGGTCCAGTCGATGCTAAGGGAGAACCGCTGAAGACCGACGGCGGGAAGTGAAACGAGGCGAACGATGGGCTATCTGCTGATCGGCCTGATGCTCGGCATGGCCGTCCTAGTGGCGGTTGTGCTAATTCTCTGGATGATCATCGAACGGGCCGGACGGCAACGCCAGTCGCTGTTCCAGCAACGGGGAGTGATCACCGACGCGACCGTTGAAAGCTCCTCTCTGGACAACGGTTTGTGGGAGATTGCCTATCGTTTTCATGATCGCCATGGAATGGATCAGAGCGGCATCGACTTCATGGATGCTCACCGTAACCAACAACCGGCTGAAGGTAGCCGAATTCGCGTGGTCTATCTGCCCGATCAACCGTGGATATCGGGCCTGGCGCAAACATGGCTACATGCCCGAGCCTCAGTCCGTTGAGCCTCTTAACCATAGGCGCAACTTTGGGTAAAAAAGAAGGTAAGTTATCCACTGCCCTCTAACTGTACTATCGACGGTTTGTCCCGGCCAAACGCGGATCTTTGGCCGAGACGTATTTACCCGTCTTGGGGTCAATTCCAATCGAGTGTGCATCTCCTTGGCTTCGGTTGGTTATCGTGGTGTGCCCCCGATCCCGTAAAGATTCGATGGGTATTCCCACCTCCGCTTGTACCCGATCCGGCAACCATTGGTGATGTATCCGCGGCGCGTTTATGGCATCTTGCGGGGATAGTCCATACTCCAGCACATTGAGAACCACACCCAATACCGTATTGATGATGGTTCGCCCGCCAGGACTGCCGGTGATTAGGATCGGTCGCCCTTCTTTGACGACAATCACGGGTGTCATGCTAGACAGCATCCGTTTCCCGGGAGCGATTAGGTTCGCCGGGGTACCGATCCGCCCGGATGCCGTCGTTACGCCTTCGGCGGCGTTAAAATCGGTCATTTCGTTATTCAGCAAGAATCCCGCTCCACGAACCACAATCATCGAGCCGAAACTGTTTTCGAGCGTCGTGGTGGTGCTGACAGCCATCCCGCTCGCGTCGAGAGTTGAATAGTGCGTCGTGGACGGTTTTTCGTCCGTTAAAGCTATCTCAGGGGCAAGATCGGTTGATCGGCTAGCATGGTCGGTGATGGTCATAGCCAGTTTTTTGGCGTATTCCTTTGTGGTCAAGTGTGCGGGTATTTTCACGAAATCGGTATCGCCCAAGTGACGCGCCCGATCCGCGTAGGCTCGCTTCATGGCCTCGACCGTGAGATGCAATGCTCGGGCCGAGAGCCGACCTTCTTTACGCAAATCGAATTTTTCCAACATGTTGAGCATTAAAATCAAGGTAATCCCACCCGACGATGGCGGTGGCGGACCATAAATGTCATACCCGCGAAAGTTACCGCGAATCGGTTGGCGTTCCTTGACTTCATAGTTGAGCAGATCATCGGCAACGATCAAACCGCCACCGCTTTTCATCTCCGCAACGAAGCGTTCCGCTGTCAGGCCCTTGTAGAATCCGTCCGGTCCCTGCTGTGCGATCAAACGCAACGTCGATGCGAGTTCTTTTTGCACAAGGCGGTCGCCTGGTTTCCATCCGCCGGTTTTACCGAAGATACGAACGAACTCGGGAAAATCTTTGGACTTCTTCAACCCCGCGTTGAGTGATGCGGCAAGTGACGCATCGACCACGACGCCTGCCTCAGCCAAGCGGATGGCTGGACTGATCAGGTCCTGCCAAGGTAGTTTTCCAAATTTTTTGTGAGCGGCAAACATGCCCGCGACGGCTCCGGGCACTCCGACCGTGTGATACGGCGTGCGGATTCCCTTGGCAAACAACGTCTTCGTAGCGCTAGCGGGTGCCTTTTCACGATAATCGAAGACGACAGGAGTGCTGGCTGCCCCTGCCGGACGTACCAGCATAAAACCCCCGCCGCCGATATTTCCGGCTTCCGGCCACGTCACCGCGAGCGTGAAACCAACGGCCACAGCGGCATCGACGGCATTTCCACCCTTTTCGAGCACCGCTGCTCCGACCTGATCAGCCGGTGGTGAAACGCTCACCACAAACCCATTCGATAACGTCAGTAACAGGAGCGGCCAGAAAATCATGAGAGCACCCCCTAACCTGTTGCGGTTGTTGCTCCTAACTTCTGCCCGATCACGTCCGTCGTCAAGGGGAGGTGTTGTCGCCTTTCTTCGGTCCACCTAGACAAGAGTGAGAAATGAGATGAATTCACTCCCTCGCCTGTACGATACAATGGAGTCATGGCAATACGTATCAGCAACCTCCGCACCCCTATTGATGAGCCGGAAACGGCACTCGGTGAGCGTCTGCGTACCCTCGCCGGGAATTGTGGTCATCGAATTTTGCGCAAAGCACTTGATGCGAGAGATTCTCATCGGTTGGAATTCGTTTACACGCTAGAACTCAAAGGCGATGACGACGACGCCTTGTTCGCCCGATTGTCTAGGCGTTCGGCCATCAAGGTCGATCACTACACGGAAGAAATGTTCGCTCCGCCGTCGCCTGGTTCGCACCCTTTAGAACATCGTCCTATCGTGATTGGTTCAGGCCCAGGAGGATTGGCGGCGGCCTGCTTTCTCGCTGAACAAGGTTATGCTCCCCTCGTTCTGGAACGAGGTCGCCCCGTCAGTCAACGCATCCGTGACGTAGCAGCTTTCGACGCCGGAGGACCACACGACCCGGAGAGTAACTATCTCTTTGGCGAAGGCGGTGCCGGTACTTTTTCCGACGGCAAATTAACCTATCGCAGCAGTGGGCCGGACGTTCGCTATATTCTGGAGCTATTCGCCGCCTGCAAAGGCAAGCCGAGTATTGTCTACGAAGCACGTCCACATCTAGGCAGTAACCGCTTGCCTGCCGTGGTGAAAGCGATGCGGCAACGCATCGAAGCGCACGGCGGCGAAGTACGCTTCAACTGCCGTGTCGAGGACCTAGACATCAAAGATGGAACGATCTGCGGGGTCATGACTTCTTCAGGATTTATCCCCGCGACAGTCGTTCTGTTGGCCATCGGCCATAGTGCCCGCGATACCTACGAGATGCTGGCTCGTCGCGGAGTGAAGCTGGAACAAAAGCCGTTTCAGTTCGGCGTGAGAATTGAACAGCCGCAAGAAACGGTCAATCGAGTGTGTTACGGCGAGGCGCGACTGGAAGACCAGTTGGGAGCCGCAAGCTATTCGCTGGTAGCCAACGGTCAGCACGATCTATTCACGTTCTGTATGTGTGCGGGTGGCTACATCATGCCGAGCGTTAGCGAACCGGAAGCGTTTTGCACCAACGGGATGAGTCTTTCAAAACATGACTCGCCCTATGCCAACAGCGGCCTAGTGGTGACAATTCCGCCGGAGCATTTCGGAGGCTCCGACCCGCTGGCCGGTGTACGGTTGCAACAACACTACGAACGGATTGCCTATCAACTCGGCGGACGTTCGTATCGCTGCCCAACCCAGTCGGCCCAGGATTATCTTTCCGGTCGCGTTAGTGCTATCACTCCCAAGACGAGTTATCCGCGAGAGATGGTCAGTGTGGAGTTACGCCAAGTGTTGCCGCCCCTAGTCGCCGACGCTGTGGCAGACGGTTTGCCGATCATGGATCGCCGGTGGAATGGTCGATTCCTCCGAGAAGCGACGCTGGTCGGACCGGAAGCACGTGGCAGCGCTCCGATCCGAATTGTGCGCGACGAATGGCGAATGTCGCCGGGTATTGTGGGGCTTTATCCTGTTGGTGAAGGGGCGGGCTATGCGGGTGGAATCATCAGTGCGGCAGTCGATGGATTACGCAGCGCGGTCGCCGTGATGGCCCGCCACGCTCTTACCGGACGTTAGGTTGTTCGCCAAACGTCACCGGCAACTGAATCGCCTTACGCACCCGTCCAAGATAATCGTCACGCGAAATCTCGATGGCACCCAGTGAGGCCGTGTGAGGGTTAAGGATTTGAGAATCGAATAGAACATATCCCCGTTCGCGCAATCGCTCGATGAGGGCGCACAGAGCGTACTTTCCCGCATCACTGACGCGAGTGAACATCGACTCCCCGGCAAATAACCCCCCTATCGACACCCCATAAACGCCGCCGACCAATTCGCCGTCTTGCCAAGTTTCTGCACAGTGAGCAAACCCGGCACGATGCAAATGCTGATAGCCCTGTAGAATATCCCTGGTGATCCACGTTCCCTCATCGCGTTCGGCACAGCCTCGCATTACAGCCGCAAACGAGGTATCGAAACGGGTTTCAAAGCCGCGCTGACGTGCAGTACGGGCTAATCGTTTGGGTGATGTGAATGTCGCGAGATCAAAGATTGCTCGCGATCCAGGCGACCACCATAATATAGGCAATCCCTCATCATACCAAGGAAAAATGCCACTACTGTAGGCAGCTAAAAGCCGTGGTACGGATAAGTCGCCCCCTACGGCAACCAGTCCATCATCATCGGCAAAATGAGGATCGGGGAAGGGTTGATCATGGTTAAGACGGACAGGCAATCTCGTCGCCGGCCTTCCGAAGAGCGCTGCGAGCGACGAGACGGCCTGTGTCAACCAACTCATGGTCACTTTTTCACTTCCGTACCGCGTTCCTTGCCGAGACGGATCATGATATTGCCGTCGCGGGCATTACCCTTTTGCGATACGACGATGTAGCCGACCCCGCCCAACGTGTCACACATGGTATTGAGAATTTCTTCGACAGTCTTATCCTTGGCCTTCAGCGAGATCTTGCGGTTCTTGGAAATGCCGCCCTTGGTGTCGAGGATGATGAATAGCCCTTTGACCTCTTCCTGGAGTTCTTGACGGGCATCGTCCAACATGGTGTCTTTCCAGTTGATCTCTTTCACCTTTGTCATCAATACCTTGCGGGTCTTGGCCGCTGCCGGGGTATCCTCGGCCAGAGCCAGGCTAGCGGTAGCGAAGAGAAGAACGAAGGTTGCAAGTAGACGCATGGCAAATGTCTCCCGATGAAACGGTGTTCCTATTCTTTCGACGACCGGCTACCGAGTTGGTTCCCGACACCGGCTGTGGTAAAATAATTATGTAGTGCTCAGCCGGCAACGATCCAAGGAGAACAAGCTGTGTCAAACGCCGCACCCCCCGGAGGCACGCCCCCTACCGATGACGCTGCGCTCACGCCGCCGCTGAACATCGCCGATGAGATGCGCGACAGCTATTTGACGTACGCCATGAGCGTCATTATTAGCCGCGCGTTGCCTGATGCTCGTGATGGTCTAAAACCGTCGCAACGCCGCATCTTGGTGGCGATGAACGACCTGAACCTCAGTCCATCGTCCGCCACTAGCAAGTGTGCCGGTATCATCGGCGAAACGATGAAACGCTATCACCCGCATGGCGATCAGTCGATCTATCCGACTCTCGTCCGCATGGCTCAAAACTGGAACATGCGAGCGACCCTGGTCCATCCCCAAGGTAACTTTGGCTCGATTGCCGGACTTCCCCCCGCTGCCCATCGATACACGGAAGCTCGCTTGACATCTGTCGCCGCGGAAATGCTCGACGACCTGGAACGCGATACCGTCGATTTCATGGACAATTACGACGGAAAGTACCGCGAACCACTCGTCCTTCCCTGTCGTTTCCCCAATCTCCTGGTCAACGGCTCCGACGGCATCGCGGTCGGTATGGCCACAGACATACCACCGCACAACCTCAGCGAAGTTTGCAACGGCCTGCTGCACCTTATCGATCATCCCGAAGCGTCCATCGTTGAATTGATGGAACACATTCCCGGCCCTGATTTTCCGACCGGCGGAACCATTCACGGCCGGCAAGGCATTCTCGATGCCTACATGACCGGGCGCGGCAAAGTGACATTGCGAGCCAAGGCGGAGATCGTCGAGGAAGGACGGGAACGATGCATCATTGTCCGTGAAATGCCGTTTCAACTAACGCTCAACCGGGTTTCGGAAGCCATTGCCAATCTTGCCAAAGACGAGCGGATTAAAGGAATCCGTGATGTCCGGGATGAATCATGCGACCGCAAAGGGGAGCCGGTCAAGATCGTCATCTATCTCAAGCAAGGCAAGGAAGTAAACCCTGAGCTGATTCTCAATCAACTCTATCAGTTCTCGCCTTTGGAAAAGACGGTCAGCATCATCCTGTTGGCGCTCGTTGATGGTCAACCACGGATGATGACACTCAAAGAGATGCTCTCAGAGTTCTTGCGACATCGCCGCGAGGTAATCCGTCGCCGCACGGAATTTTTGCTCCGCGAAGCGAAAAAGCGGTCCCACGTCATCGAAGGCCAGTTAATCGCTGTTAGTAATCTCGATGAAGTTATCCGCATCTGCCGAGAGGCCGAAAGCCGCGAGGCGGCTAAGGAAGCATTGCAAAAGATGAGCGTGGCAGCTGCGTTGCTTCAACGGGCTTTGGGCGAGGCCAACTTCGAGGCACTGGTACGCGAGATCGGCCGCACCTCCGAATACTACATGACGGAAGCTCAGGCCGAAGCTGTTGTGCGGATGCAATTAGGGCAACTGGCGCGGCTTCAACGCGACGAAGTGATGCGAGAATATGCCGAACTACGCGGCAAAATTCGCGAATATGAATTGCTCCTTTCCAGCGAAAACGGCATCAACGACTCCATCAAGACCGATCTCGTCGAACTACGTGA
>RGDT01000089.1 GCA_009918525.1 Planctomycetia bacterium | reverse complement strand
TGCGGTAGAGTGATGAAATAGACCTGCCAAAAGTCAATTACCGTACTCGAACTTGTTGAAAACCACGGAAATAAAAGCAAAATCCAGCCAATATTAGCGATCAGCAAAAGATCAAAGGCAGGTGAGTTAAGCCACCCGCCTGTTGATCGGCCTAGAGTGGAGCCGTTTTGATTTTCCACTTATCCCCTACCTTCTCGAAGGTCCAATCTTTCTCACTAGACTGGGCTCCTTTATCGATTTTCACCTTCGCTTCTGCCGAAGTTCCACTCACAGTCGGCTTCCCAACGATGTAGAACATGCAGCCTTTCAGTTTGGAAAGCTCAGGAGGCTTACTTCCGTTTGCAAAGAGTTTATTCAGTTTCTTGGTGTTGCTCGTTGCATCGCTCATTTCCTCGACCAACTCAGCAACCGCTCGCCCATCGTCACCACCCATATCGGGCAGTTCTGACTTCTTGTCACCACATCCAAACAGAAAGGCTGTCAACAAACACAATACAGTAATTCGCATCATGACAAAACCTCAGTGATCCAGAAAAAACGAGCGAGGCAGGTCCCGTCTCGCTCGTGTGCCTGCAATAAATCACTTAGTTAGCGTTTATGGTTTCGCCACCCGACATGGTGTTCAAAGCGGACCAAACATTTTGGGCGATCGAGTTGCTGAAGAAACGAACAGTGCCATCACCCATTGCAGCATTCACGCCACCGGTGTGCGAACTGCGGGCAGACGCTTGGGTGAACGCGGTTAGGATAGTGAAGACACCACCTTGAGGGTACATAGGGTGGCTAGTTGGTATATTGGTTGCAGCGCTCATCACTTGGTCCGTTCCGCGGGAGTTAGGTGGATACATTCCCGTGAAAACGTTGCCCCCGGCTGCCGGTGTTAGCGTGGAACCACGCACATCGCCATTGATGCCAGCTGGCGAGCTGGAACTGGTACCTGTGGGCTGATGCCAACCAGTCACTTCGCTCACCAGTACGGTGTTGGAAGTACCATCCGTGATAGCGACAATTCTAGTTCCTTGACCGATACCCATCCGACCACTCATGTCATTCGGCGAATATACACCACGGACCGCTTGGAAAATCCCTGCGAACTGAGCATTTAGACCTGACACGCTTGCTCCAGCTCCTACAGTACCATCACCATGCCAGCGGCCACCAAAACTCGCTGAGTAGTTCGATTTACGATTGTTCTCAATACTTTGAGCTGCAAATTCTACTGAACTATTCTCAGCACTTGGGCATCTCATAAATTTCGCAATAAAGGTTTGGGTGTCACGCTCAGGACGGCGGTCTGGGGTGCCATCCAAGTTATCCCAAGGACAAGCTTCAACATTATCATACAGACCTATACAGTCGATCACACGTCGGGCTAAGGTTTCTTCTTCCATCTGAGCGTAGATGTGCATGATCCATGGCGGGCCGTAGCATTCAGCAACAGCCCCGAAGCTGCCACCCTGAGAACCGCTGACCTGCCATGCAGGTGCCATACCAGTGCGTGGGCACCACACATACCCGGGTGGAAAGCTTCCAGTAACACTCTCCAAGTTGTGGCAAGCCAACGCGATTTGCTTCAGGTTGTTTTGGCAACGAATACGAGCTGCAGCTTCGCGAACTTTTTGCACAGCTGGAAGCAGCAAACCAATTAAAATAGCGATAATGGCGATTACAACCAAAAGTTCTATAAGGGTGAACGCTCCACGCCTTCCAGAAGAAACCATACCCATACCCCCATCATAAAACATTAATGTTAGCATCACGCAACCAGACAGTTCGTCCGAATGCTTAGCACGCTCAATTTATATTGTTATACATATAAGCAATCTGAAATGTTAAGAATTGATAAAAATTCTGTGAATTGAGTGAGTCTATACAAATTGCTCTTGGGTTTTGGCTGTAATGACTCTGTTAAAAAAGCGATTCTCAAAGTTCTTCTATTATACTTTATGAAGTGAAATAACACCTTATCGAACGCTTTCTCGATTCAATCATCACCTCTCGTGGGAAGGCGGTCGGGGTGTGTCATCGCCCAGGTTCGCCGCCGAACCGGTCGATGACACGGTTCGCGTCCACCTGTCGGACGAGAGACCACAGAGGATCCGTCAGCTGCAATTATTGGGTGCTCGGCGGCAGGTAATGCAACACCCCGTTCACACCCGTTGAGCACGCCTGAAATTACGCAGCCTGTTGACAAGAGTGCCTCGCATCCAAGAGCGAAATTCGCTCGTGTTCCCATTGTGCGGGAAGTTCGGAAGTTCCATCGTCAACGTGGTTAAGGTCTCGCCAACAAGATCGTCCGCGAGGCGGTGCTGAATACCGCGACGACGAAACCAGCCTTGAAGGCAGGGCTTGTACAGATGGACAACCTTGCCCTAGGTGTTGTCGTTCGTTCGGACACGAGCATCGCGACGTAAACCACCAGAAGTGTCGAGAAGGGGTGGCCTGCTTTTTCCACCAGAAAGTGATACAAGCCTCCTATGATGCTTACCGACCAAAGAAAAAAAACGATGATTGCCTCTCGTTTCAGCGCGGGCTTGACACCATCCGTGGAGCGGGTTATTGACCTTCGACCAATTAATCCGCCGGGGGCTGATCCGATGAAGCATTCTGCGCTGCTGCTCGCTGCACTGCTTGCGCTCCTGCCGGCTGGCTGCGTAACTCGTCGGGTGTTGATCACGTCCAATCCACCGGGAGCTATCGTCTACCGCAACGGACAACCTATAGGCGCGACGCCAGTTGAAGAATCGTTCACCTATTACGGAACTTATCACTATCGACTCGTCCGCGAAGGCTGTGAACCCGTCGATTTCTACCCGAAACTCCCCGCTCCTTGGTATCAATGGCCTGGTATCGACTTCATCGCCGAGAACGTGGTACCGTTTCATTTACGCGACCGTCATTCCTTGCACTTCGATCTGCCTGAGGCTCGCCCGATGAGGCATGACGCCATTCGCTCGCGAGCTGTGGAACTGCAACAAATGGGGGCCGCTATCACCCCACCTCCGGGAACCCAACCGGGGCCTAAATCCAACCGCAAAACTATTTTGCCGGGCGCACTGTCTCCAGAAGTGCCTTGAACTCGCCAAGCCAATAGCCACGCTTCTCCTGGGGACATTCGCAATAAATCACAAGAACGCCTTGCGGCCGGTTTACCACAGCAATCAGGCCGAACCTGGTGCTGTCAGCGGTAAATTGTAGACTGTATTCGTTCGTCTGCCCCTTGAACGCACCAACATCGGGAGCGGCTAAGCCTTTACCAGATGGGTCAACAAATCGTTCCAGTTTTGACGTCTGAACGAGTTTCTCTAACTGTTTTTTGATGGCTTCTTCGGCGGCCATCACGGCAGCGGGTAGATCGGCCGCTTTCGGTAAAGCGAGTACCTGGATCGTCGCAGCCTTTCCAGCGTAGGCATCGGGGCGAGTACGGCCTTTATCGCTGCCGATCTCAAAACCGCGAAGAGCTAATTCTGTAGCGGCATCGTAGTCACGGGGATTGTCGGCAGGCGTCCAAACATCGTGGACGTAGTCTATTTTCGTGTTCAGTTCCTCAAAAATCACACTGGTGGACGGTCGAGGCGATGGCTGCCAGCCTTCGCGTTCGTTGGCAAACTTGAAATTACTTCGCAATTTTTCCCAGACTTCCGGCAAGTCCTCTTCGTCAGCGACGGGGCCCCATGTGATGAACCAGTAGCCGTATCCACGACGTGTCATATAGATACATTCGCCAACCATGGGCACCTCATCAGTAGCGGTGCCGCGGAACTCAATTTTCCAAGCTGGTTCCTCGTCCAGTTCACCCGATTTCCCTTTGCCAGTACGCATCGGGTCGATGTATTCCAAACGAGGAAAGTTTGCTTTCAAACGCTTGATGGCCTCATCGAGTAGTTCGTCGTCCGAGGGCAGACGGTTCTTGTAGTCCTCGTATGCCAAGGCCACATGGGCACGACTGGGCCGACTGCGTGTCAGGGCAATGCTTGCATTCAAAGAGCGACGCAATTTTTCATCGTTTTTCCATGACCAGGTCGTCGTGAAGGAAAAATTCGCCTGTACCTGGTTTTTACGGTTATTTTGGTCGACTAACTGGGGCACGATCATCACGTACAGATAAACCATTCCCCCGACAAAAGTAGCCAGAATCGTGAACAACACGATACCAAATAGAACCCCACGACGTTTGACCGGGCGTTTCTTCTTGCGGATGCGCGGCGATTCGTCTGCGTTCTCAAAGCTAAATGCGGCTGAAGGCTCAGACACTTCGGGGATTGTGCCGCCAACCGGTGTTGCCGTTGGAATGACTTGGGCTTCACGCGTCTGTCGAGGGGGAGCAGACTTGGCCGTTGGATTGGGCGCACTGCTGGCAGGAGTCGGCGGTTTCGGGGGGGGAGGCGGTGCGGGTGAACGTTTAGTCGCAGTGTCACCCGATGCCGGACCCTGGAAACTTGACGCGGCCGGCTTCGGACCAAACCGAAATAGATTCCCGCAACGCGGACATTTTAACTCCCCGGCCGTCTTCACCGTCTCGGAGGGGAAAACATGTGTGCAAATTGGGTTCGGACAAGGAAATCCAGCAGCCATGGTAATCTCGGGCTGGGGAGAGAAAATCTATAGTTACTTTAGTGAAACCACTATCTTTTCACCAAGTCGTCAGTGTACGGCTCCTGTCGAATAGAGTATTAATCCCATTCCCACCCATTGGCACAAGGTGGAAAGAAGTCCGAACACGAACCCGATGCGAACCAATCCTCGGCCGGGTTGCTCGGGGCCGCGCATCCAAATTGCCCCAAGCATAGCGAGTGGGCCAAGAACAAGGCCAAGTCCCGGCACCAAGCTCAACAGCCCGAAACGAAATAGCCATGTCGCTCGCTGAATGAACGCCGCTGCCTCAGGAGTGAGCGGCGCACTTTCTTCGTCGTCACGTCGTTTGCGACGTGGTTTCAGCGGTTTGCCACATGCGGAGCAAGTCGACGCAGTGGGGGCATTGGTCGTTTCACAAGACGGACATTTCATGTCCACGAAGATAGTGACGCGGCACCGGTCGTCAACGGGGGCATCGTGCTATATCTCTATTGTCAGGTCCCCAGCGTGAGGCTGTTGATGCGCCACCGTCCAACCTTTGATCAGTTTGCCGAATTGGCTCGAAATTCGAGCGTCGTGCCGGTCTACCGCCAACTGACCGGCGATACGCTCACTCCCGTCACCGCCTTCTGTAAAATTCAGGAGGGCGATGGCGCGTTTCTTTTTGAATCCGTCGTCGGCGGTGAACGCCTAGGACGCTACAGCTTCCTCGGCTCGGGATCATTCTTACGTTTTACGGCATACGGCGAACGGGTAGAGATGCGTGGGGCGATCAACGCCGACGTGACCCACCCCGACCCGTTGAAACTGCTAGAGGAACAACTAGCAAAATACCGCGCGCCGTTGGTTCCAGGTTTGCCCCGGTTTACCGGCGGAGCGGTAGGCTACGCCGGATATGACACAGTACGTTACGTCGAGCGTTTGCCGAACCCCCCTCGCGATGATCGTGGTTTGCCGGATTTGTGTTTTGCGTTCCATGACCGTATGGTAATTTTCGATCACATTACCAAAACGATCGCGGTAGTCGCTCACGCTCATATCGATCCGAAAAATTTGCAAGCCAGTTACGACGAGGCGTGCCGGCGCGTGGATCGTTTGGTGGAACGACTGCACCAAGGGGTAGCCGACATTCAATTAACAGACATCGACCCTTTGGGCGATGTGACCATACCGTATTCATCGAATTTCACGCAGGCAGGATATGAAGCCGCGGTAGAAAAATGCAAAGAGTACATTCGAGCCGGCGATGCTTTCCAAGTAGTGTTGAGCCAACGCCTATCAACGGAAACGCGGGCAAGGCCGTTCGACATTTACCGAGCGCTACGAGTGGTCAACCCGTCGCCCTTTTTGTTTTACCTGAAGACGGCCGGAGCAACGCTCATCGGTTCATCGCCGGAAATCATGTGCCGGGCCGAGAGTGGCCGCGTGACAATACGCCCCTTGGCCGGGACGAGGCGGCGCGGTCAGACGGCCCAGGAGGATGACCGACTAGCGGCGGAGCTTCTAGCGGATCCGAAGGAGCGAGCCGAGCACATCATGCTGGTGGATCTCGGGCGAAATGATGTGGGACGAATCGCCGATTATGGAAGTGTAGAGCTGTCGCAAGTGTTGAGTGTGGAGCGATATAGCCACGTCATGCACTTGTGCAGCACCGTGACAGGCCAGATGCGACCGGGGACGACGGCCTTCGACGCTCTGCGAGCCTGTCTACCGGCAGGAACATTATCGGGAGCGCCGAAAGTTCGAGCGATGGAAATCATCGACGAATTGGAACCGTGTCGCCGGGGGCCATACGGCGGGGCGGTGGGATATGTGGATTTCAGCGGCAATATGGACACCTGTATCGCACTAAGAACGCTAGTCTTGAAGGGGCAGACCGCTTATTTACAGGCAGGCGCGGGCGTGGTTTACGACAGTGTCCCACGAAGCGAATATGAGGAAACCATGAACAAGGCGCGAGGGCTATTGCGTGCAATAGAGATGGCGGAGAAGCAGCTATAGAGGCGAGTCCATCGGGATTAGGTTCCGTTTCTATTTGTCTGTGTTTTATCAATCGAGAAAAGGGACCACCCCTGCAATGACTGTGACTTTTACCCTCACTCCGCTCCTCCTTGACACCCGTCGTCGCCGTCCAAGAATATCTTAGAACTTTATTTCCGTGAAAGGCATAACATGAGCAATTCCCTAGGCAGTCGCGCCTCCCTTGTGGTCGGCGGTAACACGTACACCATCCATCGTCTTGATGCTGTCTACAAACGCACGCCTGCCGCCGAAAGATTGCCCTTTTCCCTGAAAATCCTCCTAGAAAACCTCCTCCGCACCGAAGACAGCCTCTCCGTCCAGCCAGAGGACATTCTCGCTTTGGCTGCCTGGAACGCGAAGGCCGAACCGAACACGGAAATCGCTTTCACGCCGGCTCGCGTTCTTCTGCAAGACTTCACAGGCGTGCCAGCCGTCGTCGATCTAGCTGCCATGCGCGACGCCATGCGTCGGCTCGGTGGCGACCCGGCCAAGATCAATCCGCTACTTCCTGCTGAACTCGTCATCGACCATAGCGTTCAAGTCGATGTCGCCGGAAGTGCCGATGCCTTTCGCCTTAACGAAGAACTCGAATTTCAGCGCAACCGCGAACGCTATGGTTTTCTTCGCTGGGGCCAAAAAGCCTTCCGTAACTTCAAAGTCGTCCCTCCAGATACCGGCATTGTCCATCAAGTAAATCTCGAATACCTCGCCCGTGTTGTCTTCATCGATGAAAAAGCAGTCGCCTATCCCGATTCGCTCGTCGGAACCGACTCGCACACCACCATGATCAACGGCTTGGGTGTTCTTGGCTGGGGAGTAGGCGGTATCGAGGCCGAAGCCGCGATGCTGGGCCAACCGGTGAGTATGCTCATTCCGCAAGTGGTCGGCTTCCGCCTGTCCGGTCAACTTCCTGAGGGCGCAACCGCAACCGATCTGGTTCTCACCGTCACCGAGATGCTTCGCAAGCACGGAGTTGTTGGTAAGTTTGTTGAATTTTTCGGCCCCGGGCTAGCGGAACTACCGCTTGCCGATCGTGCCACCATCGCCAACATGGCTCCCGAATACGGCGCGACTTGCGGCATCTTCCCTGTCGATGCCGAGACGCTGCGCTTTCTACGGCAGACGAATCGTACTGCCGCCCAGGTAGCGCTCGTCGAAGCGTATTGCAAGGAACAAGGTTTATTCCACGATGCCAATACTCCGCCCGCGACCTACACCGATGTGTTATCGCTGGACCTGGGAGCGGTTGTGCCCAGTCTCGCCGGCCCACGTCGTCCCCAGGATCGCGTTGCGTTGACGAAGGTAAAAGAGAGTTTCACCTCGGAATTGCCCAAACTGCTCGCCGCCGCCAAGCCCAAGACAGGTCTGCCGATGCAGCCAGCCGACGCCGTGGCCCCGACAACGGACGCCGTCGCCGCTGAGGTCAATAACGGTTGTGTAGTGATCGCTGCTATCACCAGTTGCACGAACACTAGCAATCCTTCCGTAATGTTGGCGGCGGGATTGGTAGCCAAAAAAGCCGTCGAACGCGGACTCAAAACGCAACCGTGGGTCAAGGCTTCGCTCGCTCCCGGTTCAAAGGTCGCCAAAAGCTACCTCACCGACGCTGGGCTACTATCGGCACTCGAAGCTTTGCGTTTCAACATTGTTGGCTATGGTTGTACAACGTGCATCGGCAATTCAGGCCCGCTGCCCGAAGCTATCAGCAAGACCGTGCAGGATAAAGGGCTGGTCGTGGCGGCCGTGTTGAGTGGCAATCGCAACTTTGAAGGACGTGTTCACGCTGATGTTCGGGCGAACTATCTGGCGTCGCCGCCACTCGTCGTCGCCTATGCTCTGGCGGGGCGGGTCGATCTCGATCTGGCTACAGAACCGCTGGGAGTGGGTAGCGACGGCAAGCCGGTGTATCTCCGCGATATCTGGCCAACTCAGCAAGAAATACGTGAAACGGTCGAGAAGTCGGTACGTCAGGAGATGTTCGCCAAGGATTATAGCGACGTGTACCTGGGGGCTGAAGCATGGCAAAAGCTACCTGTACCGGAGGGTGATCTATACGCCTGGGATGGGTCGTCCACCTATGTCAAACATCCACCGTACTTTGAGGACATGACTGTTGAGGTTCCGTCCCTTTCAAACGTGACGGGAGCGCGTGTTTTGGCCGTATTGGGTGATAGCATTACCACCGACCACATTTCCCCGGCAGGCAACATCAAGGCGAACAGTCCCGCGGGAAAGTATTTAACGGAACACGGTGTCGCGGTCGCGGACTTTAATCAATACGGAGCACGTCGGGGCAATCACGAGGTGATGGTCCGTGGCACTTTCGCCAACATTCGCTTGAAAAACTTGTTGGCTCCAGGAACCGAGGGTGGCGTCACTCGACATTTGCCTTCGGGTGATGCCACGACCATCTTCGATGCGTCGGTACGTTATGCCAAGGAGAAAGTGCCCTTGTTTATTCTGGCTGGCAAGGAATACGGCTCGGGATCATCGCGTGATTGGGCTGCGAAGGGGCCGAAGTTATTAGGCGTTCGCGTTGTGATCGCGGAAAGTTACGAACGCATCCACCGCAGTAATTTGGTCGGCATGGGTATTTTGCCCTTGCAATTCAAAATCGGGCAGAACGTCGCGAGCCTTGGCCTTACCGGTGAAGAGGTGTTCGACCTCGTTGGCTTGCCCGAGTTACTCGGCGGCCCGTTCGCAACGGGCAAAGAAATTGATGTTCAGGTGACGGCCTTGGGTCACACCAAGACTTTCAAGGCACTCGTTCGCATCGACACGCCACAGGAAGTACGCTACTACCAACATGGCGGCATTTTGCCTTATGTATTGCGGCAGTTGTTGGGAGCCAAGTAACTGAAAAAGTGTGCTTGGGGGAGACAAATCATGTCTACCTCAAGCACAAACTCCTCTATTAATCGCTGTACTTTAAGTGTCACTGTTTCATTCCCGTGATGCTTTCATTCGCACCGCTTCAAACTCCTCAGTAAGTGGCCCAGGCATTAGGTAGCCGCGTACCTCTTGTACGATCCGTAATACCTCACTCTTGTTTCCGTCAGCTAGGGCCATGTGCGCAATTCGAAGCAATAATTTCAGGCAGCGACTTCGTGCGGCTTCTCCCGCTTCGGCACAGCGGACCAACAAGGTTTGTCCCAAGGGAGCGGCCGCTTGCCATTTTCCGTCGTCGGTCTGGGCCCCGACCAGTCCGGCGAGAGCCTGGGTGGCATTCTCGCGTTGATCGGCTCGTTCTTCCCAACGGGCATAGACCCGAGACCACAACTGCACCCGTCGCCCCAACTGCTTGTTCTTAATCAGTTCCTGGTCCCAAGCCTCGACCTGTTTGAGATTTGTCGCACGACCTAATACATCGAGCATTGCCTCCCATGCTTTTTCCTGTAGCCGGCCTTCCGTGCCAGACTGGACCACACCCCACAAGGCTTCCAACTGGTCCGGCCCACCGCATTCGCCCAGGACCGATGCCGCTCGGGTACGAACGGCCACATCTTCATCGCTGGTCATCACCTGTACCAGTCGCGTAAGCCAACGCTTCCGCTGCTCGATTGTAATCTCTTTAGAACCGGCCAGCGCCTTACTGATCGCGCCCACCAAACTGAACCGAACCGGCCCGGACGTATCGTCCAACCCTTTTACCAACCCGTCCAGTAGGCCGGCGTCTGCAGTGCGTTCTAATGCCTGAGCAGCGGTATGACGAACATTTTCTGCGCCGTGACGAAGTAGATCGGTCAGGACCGGACCCGCCTCGGCCGCGCCTAGTGTGCCTAACGCCTCAGCCGCCTCAACGACAACTTCCAGCGATTTATCATCGAGCGCTTTTTGGAGTAGCGGAATCGCTTCTTTTTGAAGTGCGCGATTCTCTGTGGTGTTACCCCGTGCCCGAGTCGCCAACGCACGAACAGCCGCAGATCGGACGACACTGGACGGAGCGGCAAGAAGATCGCGCAACCGATCCGTAGCTTTGTCATCGTTGAACCGCCCCAGAGCAAGTACCGCGCCACGTTGTACATCCGCGTTGGTGTCGTGCGTTAGATGAACAACCATTTCCGAGAGAAAAGCGATCCGCAATACGTCTGTTACCGTCGAACGCAACTCCACGGCAAAAACGACGGCCAAGGCTCGGACGCTGGGGTCTTCATGATCGCGAAGTGCTTCCAGGTACCCGAAACGCTCGGCGAGCGGTAATCGGGCGTAAAGCATTTGATGAAGGCGGTTCACCTGGGCGCGATAGCGAAGCAAGTCGCCCTCCAGTCTAAGCGAACGAGCAGTGTGATATGCCAATCTCATTTCCAACCACTGCTCGTGGGTCATACTTTTGTGTTCTTCCCACCATGTTTTCCAACGGGCAGCGTCGGTTCCGTGTGTCTGACCGGTCAGTTCGGTGAGGGCGAGCATCGCGACGCGTCGCAGTTCCTCCGACGCGTCGCATTGTCCTATCAGCACAGCGGCTGCTTCCTGTCGGCCGGTTCGTCCCAAGGTCCAAAGGGCGGTCTGGCGAACGCGAAGGTCGGTCTTGGGATCGGTGATGACGACAGCGAGACGTTTGACGAGTTCGGGCGAGGCCAACCCAGCAAGCGTCTCGGCCACTACCTGACGGATACGCGGACGGTTTGCCACCAACGCCCCGAGTAACTCGCTGACAAATCGCGAATCCTGCTTGAGACGCACGGCGGCCGCCAACGCCTGGAATGTTTCTTCGTTTTCAGTTTGACGAAGGCCGATACGAACGATTTTTTCGGCGGCGGGATCTTTGGACTGAACAAGCAATAGAGCAGCTTGACTTTGGCCGCGGGGATCGAGGCGATCGTACAGCAGTTCACGAAGTTGGCCGAGATCGAGATCATTCGGACCGGCAGGCAAAAGAAGAACGAAGGCCATCAGGGTGTACATACTTCGCCTCCGCACGGCAGTCCTGGGGCAATCGAGCGAAGCAGATAGCCTAAAAATAGCGGTAGGTCAAGATGGGGTGATAGTTTAGTATAGATGATACTTGATGGTGTTCAATCGCTTCCGTTCCTGGCGTGAGGCCCCGTGGAATCCGACGTGCGGCTCTACCGAACGCTGTACGCTACCCGAAACCCGAGATAGGAACCACGGTACTCTGACGGGTCACGCCCGACGCGGGCCGCACAACGGCAGCGATGTGCGGCACTCGACCAGCCACCGCCACGCTGCACGCGGGCGGTTCCCATCACCGGACCAGTGGGATCCTTCTGGTTTTCCGCCACATAACCCTTGGCGTCGTACCAATCGGCACACCACTCCCAGACGTTGCCGTGCATGTCATGCAAACCCCAGGGATTATTCTTGAACGAGCCTACCGCTGCGGTGTAGACGATACCATCCTTCGCCCGGATGCCCACGGTCCAGTCAGGGAACTGTTCACGCGCCGTGGCGTCCGCTCCGTTACCCGCTTTGGCCAATTCTTCGGGCTTGTCACCGAACCAATAGGCCATCGTCGTGCCGGCACGACAGGCATACTCCCACTCAGCCTCGGTCGGCAATCGGTACTGCTTTTTCTCTTTCTGGCTGAGCCAATCGCAGAATGATTGGGCGTCGTTCCAACTAACTAGAACAACCGGATGGTCTTCACTCTGCTTGAAACCAGGAGACCTCCAGGTAAACCTAGCGTCCTTAACAAACTTGCCGGTCTTGTCAGGTCCCCAACCGCCCTTGCCGTCTTTCTCGGCTTCCGTCTGGTACTTTGTTTCACATACGAACTGACGGAATTGGCCAACGGTGACCTCATGAACGCCCAAGTAAAAATCTTTGGTCAGCTCGACCTCGTGCCGTGTCTCCTGAATCTCACGGCCTGCTTCAGTAGGGGGCGACCCCATCCAGAATTTTCCCGCCGCCACATAGACCAAACGCATTCCCAACCCGTTCGTAGCCACTTCTCCCAGCTTCGGTTGTTTTGTCCTCTTTTCGTCTTGCAAAGCAAGTACCGAAACCGCCAACACCATCACTATCACGGCCGATAGACAACTCTTCATCGTTGACTCCTCTTGCAGACGAGTCCTACCGTTTTCGCCAACCGTAGGCAGTTTGTGAGTTGGCGTGTAAGAACTTGGCGGCAGCTTTATCGCCTTTTGCGGTCACATAATCACGAACGATCTGCACCACTACGTCATACGGTGCCGGACGACTGGAAACCGGCCAGTTACTTCCAAAAAGCAAACGATCTTCACCGAACAATTCCCATAGTATGTCCAGAACAGGGCGGTAGTACTTCACTTCACGCGGGGCAAGTTTGTTTCCCGTTTGTTCGACCAGCGCCGACACTTTACAGTACACATTGGAGCAATTTGCAGCCGCAGCCATTCCCTCACGCCATGACTTGGGAGGCTCTTTCCCGTCAATCCGCAGGTTAGCTGCGTGGTTGATAACGATCCGCAACTTCGGCAGCTTGGTGGCGAGTATCGCAACGTCCGCGGGCATGTCCGGACCACCATTAACGTCCAGGGTCAGGCCCAAATCTACTAGCAACTTGCAGCGCTCTATGAGGTGGGCCTTTAATCCGGCTTTTAGTTCGTTGTGGTTGATTCGGATGCCTCGAAAGAGCGGATTGGTTGCGAAACGTCGGAGGTTCTTCTCAAAATCGTCACCTGCTGGATCGAGCCGACCGACGACCCCGACGATGACCTTGTGTGTTGCGGCCAAGTCAAGTAACCACTGGTTGTCCTCAACACGCGGACTAGCTTCCACCACGATCGTACCAACAACTCCAAGCGGTTTGCTTAAATTTTCAAACTCGTCGGGCAGTACCTTCCGGTAGAGAATCTTGTCGTCTTTTCCCGGCCAAGGGATACCTTCCTTTCGTGTCGGATCATAGAAGTGCGTGTGCGTGTCGATGATCTCGAATGTCTGTTTTTTTTCGCCGGGCACATC
>RGDT01000088.1 GCA_009918525.1 Planctomycetia bacterium | reverse complement strand
GGCGTGTCAACGCCCCGGTGAACCATGTCAACGCCCCGGTGAACCGAGCGGGGAATATCGAACGCTTGCGCTTTCTACAATGATTCGTAGTAGACCAGAGGGGGTTAATCGAAATGAATGCCGTTACCGCCATACGTACCGCGCTCCACTCGTCGCACCACATGCTAACATGGTTTGTCGGCGATCTATCCGATGCCGATTTGTTGGTGCGTCCGACGCCCGGAGCCAATCACATTGCCTGGCAACTGGGGCATCTCATTCTTGCGGAAGGTGGCATTGGTGCAGAGTTGCCCGGTGTGGTCTATCCTGCTTTGCCTGCGGGTTTTGCCGATCAACACGGGAAAGACACAGCTCAGGCCGAACCACCCATTGGGTTTTTGTCGCGGACACAATATGTCGATCTGTTCACCGCTGCCCGCAATGCGAGTCTCGCTGCCTTGGACAAAATGACCGAGGCCGACCTCGACTGTCCGACTCAGGGCAAGCTGGCTGCGTTCGCACCTAACCTCGGCGCGCTGCTGCTGCTGATCTCCAACCATACCCTCATGCACGCCGGTCAGTTCAGCGTCGTTCGTCGCAAACTCGGCAAGCCGGTCTTGTTCTAAGTCATGGAACACAGTGTCTTAGTCGCGTTTGTTCTGTATTTCCTTGCCGCCGAAGCTGTCATCTTGGCTGGCTGTTGGCGACTGTTTGGCCCACGACGCACTGGCTCTTCGCTATCGAGGAGCTACGTCAACGCCGTCCTCGGGGGACAGGTTTTGATTCCGCTGTGTTGGCAGGCTCTCAAGATGGTCTGGGTGATGCTCACCGATGTCCAGCGAGCCGACGTGCTGGCCGTTCTGCATGTGGGATTCATGGCGCCCGTAGTAGTATTGCAGGTGTTGATTGTCGTCGGTGGCGTCTGGGGTTGGAAGTGGGTCCGCAATTATCGGTTGCGGATGGTGCATCTTGTGGCCATTTCCCTCGTAGTCACCCAGGCGGCCCTCGGCCATGAATGCCCTGTGAACGAATTTGAGCGTGGATTGCGCGGTGGAGACTTAGCTAATCTTGAAGGTGCGTCGGCTATTGGACGTTTTTGCAATCGCCTTATTTATTATCGTGTCGAGGATGTGCGGATCATCCTCATTCCCTACGCGGTCTTTGGGGTGGTGGTGATCGCTTCGTGGTACTGGGTGCGACCCGACGCCCCGCACGGTTCACCGGGGCGTTGACACGTCCCGCTCACACGCAACCAAGCCCCCCCAACTCGCCTGGTCTGATGGAGACGGAGAACCGATGATCGGCTATTTAAGTCGTAATGTGTGGATTCTGTTCGTCGCTCTGGCGGGGCTGTCGTGGGGGACGTATGTCCCCCTCATCTTTTACGGCGGCAGTGAGCTAGGTGGCAAACCGTCATCGCGGTTGCTCGCGATCTTGTGCGTCGGCATCGCCTACTTCCTAATCGGCGTGTTGTATCCGTTGATCTATCTGCTTCGCTTGCCCAAACCACAGCAACCGGAGTGGACGTCTACGGGATTGCTTTTTAGTGGACTTGCGGGGGTAGCCGGTGCGGTCGGGGCCATCTGTGTCGTCTTTGCCACCCAAGCCGCCATCAAGGCTGCGAAAGGCGATCCGACGGCGTACAAGGTATTCATCGCGCCACTTATCTTCGGCCTCGCACCGGTCATCAACACGCTGGTAAGCATTTTCTGGCATCCGAAGAAAGGGCATGCCCTGCACTTCGGCTTTGCCGCACCGCATTGGTTATTGTGGATCGGTATCCTGAGCGTCGGCCTAGGGGCTGGGCTAGTCCTGTACTCGAAAGAACTGGCCGAAACGGCGGGCAAGGGAAGCGGTGCCGCCGTCACGCTCAGCACTGCCGTCGCGGAAGGGTTCACCGGCGAAAATCCCTGGTTGCTGTACGTGGCACTGGCCGGGCTAGCCTGGGGCACTTATGTCCCGATCATTTTCTACGGCGGGAGCGAATTGGGCGGCAAACCCTCGTCGCGTTTGTTGGCGATTTTGTGCGTCGGCGTGGCCTACTTCATCTGCGCGATCGTGCTTCCCGGTCTGGTGTTAGCCCAGACGCCGACCGAGAATCAGCCCAAATGGGATTCTGTGCCGGGGCTGATTTTCAGCGGTCTAGCTGGAGCTGCCGGGGCGATTGGAGCCATTTGCGTCATCTTCGCGACCAAGTCGGCCATCGACTCGGCAAAAGCGGAAGGCCGACCACCCGCAACCTATAAGCTGTTCATCGCGCCGCTGATTTTCGGTCTCGCCCCGGTCATTAATACGCTGGTCAGCACCGTATGGCATCCAAAGGTCGGGTCTCCCTTGTTGTTCGAGATCAAGACACCGCATCCGCTCTTGTGGGCCGGTATCGTCGCCGTGGGTCTGGGAGCGGCCTTGGTGCTGTATTCCAAGGAACTCGGAGAGGCGGCGGCAACGCCCCGCCGGCAATAGATCTGGTTCCGTTAGCGACGGCACAAACCCATCTGCGAACGCCGTCGCTGACGCTTCCGGCTCCGCCAGCAACAGAGCGACAAGCACGATAAGATTTCCAAAACGGTTTAGGCGGCTCGTTTGTTTGTGTTCTGCACACGCGGCATCTCGATACGGCGAGCCAACTCACTCAGCGCATTGACCAATCCGTCAATCGACGCCGACGTATGATTGGCGTTAATTTGAATCCGCAAAACGCCCGCATGATAAGGCACAGCAGGAAACGCTACCGACTGAACGTAATAGCCCTGCTCGTACAGCCATTTACCGGCCCGCAGCGTCTCTTCTTCGCCCCCTACCAGCACACTGACAATCGGGGATACACCGCCTTGATATACCAGACCAAGTCGCTCCAATCCCTTTCGCAATCGCCCTAGGTTGGCCTGGAGCCGTGCGATCAGCAACTGGTATTCGCCGGACATCATAATATCGCACACGACACAAACGGCATCGAGATAAGCAGGAACGACAGGTCCGCCGAAGATGTAGGTATTGGAACGCATCTTTAGCAGCATTTTCATCTCAGCCGAACAGCCAATGAACGCACCGGCGCAGGAGAAGCCTTTGGAGAGCGAGCCGACGACGAGCGTATTATCGTAGCTACCCAAGCTGTCCAACACCGTGCCTCGCCCCTGCGATCCGGTCACGCCTGTAGCATGGGCGTCATCCACATAAAGAATCGCGTTATGATTCAATGCGACGCGGTTGAGTTCGGCCAAGGGAGGTAATTCGCCGCTCATACTGTACACGCCATCGATGGCGACGATGGCACAGCGGTATGGAGCAGAAGTACGTAAAGCGTTATCCAGCGCGACGGGGTCGCAGTGGCCGAACGAGACGACCCGAGTGCCGTTGGCCCGAGCAATTTTGGCACCCTCTTGGATGGAATTGTGAGCCTGTTCGTCGATGACGAGTATGTCTTGTTTACCGACCAGTCCGGGGATGGCCCCGAGATTGGCCAGCGTCACGGACGGGTAGATAACGGTTTCCTCCGTGCCCAGCCAGTCGGCTAATTTGCGTTCGGCAACGACGTTCGAGCGAACGCTACAGAACGCGCGCGATGCGCCGTTGTGCGTGCCCCACGTGTCCAGCCCCTGACGAATGGCTTCGATGACCCGTGAATCGCAATCCAGCCCCAAGAAGCTGTCGGATCCGAAGTTATAGACGATATGACCATCAACCTCAATGCGACGGTCGGGTAACATGCGATCGACTGCGAGGTCTTTCAAATGAGCATCGGGAAACTGTTCCGCCAAGTGTTCAAAATAGCGGATCAAACCGCTTTGACGCATAGCGCGGACCAATTTTTGCATACACGGACTGCTCATGAGCCATCCTCGGCAATTTCAAAGACCGTTGGTAGGTAGTGGCGAGGGTTGTCCAGACAGGGTGAAAAGCAAGGAGTGCATTTAACTAATCAAAAGTGGCCAGCGAACGCAACTGCAACTGTCGAGCGGAGCGTGGAAACGATCCGATCCGTGGGCGAGCGGAGCGTGTCAAGGACCCGGCGGCATCGGGGCGTTGAAACACCCCGCTCGACTTTGACTTTGACAGTACGGAAACAACTTATTTCATACTCTTGAGCCAATCGCGATGAACGCGGGCCACCTCGTGCATATAATTACCTAGGTGATACTTCCCGGCCGCGAGTTCCAGATGCTCCAGTGCCTTCTTTCGATCACCTTTCACGTCGTGATACAATCCTAGATAGAGGTGACCGTAGAACAGAGATTCCTTCTTTCCGTCCATCTCTGCGACTTTTTGAATGTCTTCGGGTTTGACAACCCCCTGGATCAACGCCAGAACCTCGTTCATCGGGGCACGGCTATCTTTGCCGGTCTTGAGCAGAGCTTCGCGAGCAGCTTTTTCGCCCAGCCGTTTGTGATTGCACATCCAGTGCCAGAAGGTATTTTCCACGTCGCTGGTGGACACGGCCTCGTAGCCCTTGAACTGTTTTGCGCCGTCCTCGAAGCGATCGACATAGTACAACGCGATTCCTCGACGCCAGTGACCGTCATAGGCTTTAGGCGCTAGTTCAATCACCTTGTCGAAATCGGCAACACTCTCTTTGAACTTGCCACGCATGTAGTGAACGCTCCCGCGTAGGTCGATGGCCTGCACGAAGTTCTTGTCGTCCGAAATCGCCTTATCGAGCACTTTCAACGCTTCGTCGTACTTCGCCTTCTTAAACAGTTGGTCCGCTTCAGTAAGAGCCGCAGCATCAGCAGCGCAGACCAATATCATCGCTATCGCGAACATGGTACCATTCCTCCAGGGTTTGGGTTACAATAGATGTATAGTGGTTCGATTGAAAGGGTGCTGGTGGCTGCAATCGTGCTATTTGACGGCGTGTGCCGTTTCTGCAATGCGAGCGTCAATTGGTTGATCGACCACGATCCCAAGAGACAGCTTCGATTTGCGCCATTACAGTCGCCCACGGGGCAACGCTTGCTGGCAAAGTGCGGGCTGCCGCTTGATCATCTCGATAGCTTGGTGGTCATTGAAGGCAAACAGCACTACACCCACTCCTCGGCGGCACTCCGGGCAGCGGGGCAACTTGGCTTGCCGTGGAAACTGGGGATGGGGTTTCTATTGATGCCTGCGTTTTTGCGCGATCCGGTGTACGAATGGATTGCCGCGAACCGTTATCGCTGGTTCGGAGTGATGGAGGCGTGCCGGGTGCCGACGCCTGAATATCGCGCGAGGTTTTTGGAATGATCGCACTATTGCTGGCGTTTGCGGTTGCGCCGCCTTCTGCTGTCTCGCTGGCGGCATCGCGCGGCCTGGATCGGCTTCAAACCGGGGCCATACAATACACCCAGAATCGCCAGTGCTTTGCGTGTCATCACCAGGCATTGAGCTTATCCGTCGCCCGCTTGGGGGCGGCTCAGGGATTCGCGATTCGTCCGGGCTTCGTCGCCGACCAGATCGCCTTCACGAGGGCTACCTTCGAGACAAAACTCGACCGCGTCCGCAAGGGGGAAGGCGTGCCCGGCGGCAACACGATGACAGCCTATGCTCTGTTCGCGCTATCTCAAGCCGGCCATCCAGGCGATGAAGTTACAGCGGCTCTGGTAGAGTATCTTCTCGTTAAACAGGCTGCCGATGGTTCGTGGCCGGCCGTCATGCCGCGCCCACCAAGCGAGGGCAGCCGTTTCACCAACGCTGCCTTGGCCTTAGCAGGTTTATCACGATATGGCGACCAGACTAAAGTCTCCGCAGCACGAGCCAAGGGCATGGCGTGGCTACGAAAGGCTAAACCGGTCGATCACGAAGACCGCGTCTTTCGACTGATGGCGCTGTCCGATCTTGGCGACGATACGACCGAAGCTCGCAACGACTTGGCTCGAAGACAAAACGACGATGGCAGCTGGTCGCAACTGGATCACCAACCTGGCGATGCCTATGCCACGGCGACAGCGCTGGTGGCCTTGCGACAGGCAGGGAAAAAGGGCGCACAACTCCAAGCCGGGATCGATTATCTGTTGCGTACTCAGTTGTCCAGTGGTGCGTGGCTCGTCACCACTCGTAGCCGTCCCGTACAGACCTTTTTCGACAATGGCGATCCTGGCGGAAAAAGCCAATTCATTAGTTTTCTGGCGACCGGCTGGGCCGTACGCGCGCTGCTGGAATCGATGCCTTGACGTATATACTTGCATTTGGAGTCGTTTTCGTTCGATTTCGGGGGGAGCCGGGGCAGCCCCCTTTACTCTCTAATCCCGAGGATTCCGCACGATGGCTAAGTTTGGTATTGTCGCTCTCGTGGCGTTGATTGTGTTTTGGCCCGCTTCGGCACAGACGGGAGACGAGAAGCTCAAGCCTACCCCTCTCGCGGTCAACACCCCCGCCGACGAAGATGAACCGCACGTATTCGATGGCGGTTTATCACTTGTCTTCACGCGTGGCATCAAAGAAGGCGACAGTATCAAGGAAGAATTCATGCTCGCCACCCGCAAGATGGCTGGCGGTCCTTGGGGAAAAGCCAAAGTCCTAGAAGATTACGTCAGCACCTCGGGCAATGATCGCAGTGTCTTCACGGCGGGCGGTACCTATCCGCAGTACCTGTATTTCGGAACGACCAAGGACAAGACAAACAAAAACTACGACTTATACGTCGCCGTTCGACAGGACAAAGGGCGTGCCTGGAGTGCGCCGACCCCGGTCATGAACGTCAACACGCGCGATGATGAGCTACATCCTTGGGTATCACAGGATGGCCGATCCCTTTATTTCAGCCGCAAAAGCCGTGGTGGCTGGAAACAGATGGTTTCTACGCGAACCGGGAATATGGGACCGGGAGGATGGCAGGAGCCGAAAGAACTCGGACTGCCGATTGGTTTCCATCATGCCACACTCATGCCCGACGGCAAAACCATGTACCTGGAGGGCTTGTTGGAAAATGGCCGCTGGGGATTGTTCGTCTCTCGGGCTGAGGGCAAGGGCTGGAGCAAGCCGGAAGAGTTGACGGCCCTAAATGATCCCTCTAGCAATATCGGCGACCGGTCTCCCAACCTATCGCGGGATGGGCGTTTTTTGTATTTCGCATCAGATCGCAGCGGTGGACAGGGTGGAATGGATTTATACTACATTCCAACCGCCGCACTAACCAAAAAATAGGGTTGATTACGCCGATTAGAGGCCAACAAATGCCGCGCGGGGCACGCCCATGTCGATGATGTGGATGCGTCCCGTGCAGTTCTTGGCTGCCGCAAAACCCACCTTCGACGCCGCTACGCTAGCGGTTGCGTCGGCTCGGACGCATATGCCAAATGGCAGTCCCGTGTCCACATCCAACCCACTGGGCACATCAACGGCAAACACCTTGGCCCGTGAGGCATTGATGGCCGCTATCACAGTGTCATAAGGCGGCCGCACAGGTTGGCTCAACCCCGTCCCGAGTACCGCGTCAACGATCCAATCTACTCCAGATAGCCGATCGAGGTTGGGCCATGATTCAACCGTGACGCGAGACCGTTCCAGGATACGCAGCATGATGGCTGCATCGCCTTGGATACGTAAAGGATCGGCGAACAACAAAACACGGATGGGTACACCCGCATTGTCGAGGTGTCGAGCGATCACGAAGCCATCACCACCGTTATTTCCCTTACCGCATATGATAGCAACTTCGCCATTGATGCCCAGGGAAAGGAGCAAGCGAGCCATGTTCGCGCCCGCGTTCTCCATCAAAACAACGCCGGGCACTCCAAAGTCTTGGATCGCCCGGCGGTCCAGTTCAAGGCACTGTTCGCGATTCAAGATCACACTTGCATTCGAGGTAATAGACTCACCGTCTCCACATACCCCGAGGTCCGTGATCATTGCGGCAATCGCCCCATAACTTTCGGTGGAACATGGCCGATCATGTCGAGATATTTGCGGAGCGAGATGACAGGCACGGCGTTAGCCGATGCTTTGTCTCGCATTTGCTTGACTAGCCCTTCGTAGGCATTACGATAGACCGCTTCCCGGGCCTTGGGGTGGTTCACCTGGTCGAGGGTGTCGGCGATCACCACATACTTAGTCCGAGCGGATATACCAGGTCCCATGAGGCGCGGGGCCTTCTCATCGCTGGCATCGATAAAGGAATCTAACTCAACATTTTGACGGCGTAGCAGACGGATAAAGTCGGCCGTGCCATCGGAGCGGTCGTCATTGAGATCCACGACACCGGCAATGGCAACCTGGATACGAGCATTGGGATCCCAGGTCGGATTGAAAAGATAATCACCCTTCAAGATCGGATTTTTCATCGGATCTTTCACCGAAGTGATCGAGACCTGAGCTAACTTTGGCCCACGCGCCTGGACAACCTCGACGGTGCCCTTGGGCACGGGGTTGAGGCGACCGTCTTTGCCCATTTCATGAACGCTAAAAGTAACTTGGGGTTGGATGCGGTCCGATGTACCCAGATTGATATACGGGGCTTTGCCTAAACGATCCATGTCAACGATACGCCAGTCTTTGTTCCATGTCCGAAGAGCTTCGACTGCATTTCGGTCGAGTATTTGAGCTTCGAGCGACTTTTCATCTACGCCATACTTGTCTTTCAGGCTCGTCACCTTGTCGCGATATTCGTTTCGTTCGTCTTCGACTTCACGAAGCCTCGTCCGGGCCGCTTTCAGATCATCATCAGCTCGTTTCTTAGCAGCTTCGAGTTTGGCTAAGGCTCCAGCAATGTCGGACTCCTTCGTCTTAGCATTGTTTTTGTCGGCATTGGCTAAGTCGAGTTCTTTCTGCAATCGTGCATTCGTATCGCTGACCGTCACGAGGTCGGCCTGTCGTTGTTTCTTCAACAGATCTACCTGGGCTTCAAATGCTTTCTTCGATCGGTCGGCGTCTTCGCGTGCCTGATCGGCGGCAGCCTTGTCGTCGGTTTGTTGACGACGAGCGTCCGCGAGTAACTTTGCTTGAGCGGCGAATGCCTGATCCTGAGCGGCCAGACGGCTACGGAAGGAAGCGATGGGAACGTCGGTCCCGACCCAACGCATCGACTTGTCGAAGTCCTTCACCAAGTTAGCGAACGCCATCGCATCTTCCTTTGCAGCAGACGCGAACGTGAGCGTGCCTTCGTCAAGTTGTTTCTTCTCTGGTGCGAGTTCGGCCGGAGTGCGTCCTGCTAGTTTGCCTTCGCCGATGTATGAAACCAGTACATTCGACTTGAATCGATACCAATCGCGTTCGCTCAGGGCCTGTTTGGCCTTACCATCCGCATCAACCTTCTCTTTCTCTTTCTTTTCAAGCTCGGCATAAGACAGATAGGTAGTGATGCCCAGAATAACTGTGGACAACACAAAGAAAACTAACGTGATAATAAGGCCGAAATTCGACCCGCTACCGTCGCGTTTATTACTCGCCATCTGCTCGCCCCCGTTCAGGCTGAGAATCGGCCCAGATCCGCCGATTATCCGACGACAGATATCGTCAGGTACTATCAGCGGCACTGTCGGACAAAACAATTGGAAAGGATGAGCGGCAGCCCATCCGCGCCGCTAATTCAGTTTACCTAGCTTCGCGGACGTGTCAACCAATTCGACGATTAGACTAGACCATCAGTCTCGTTTCATTCCTTACACTGAGTCTATCCGGTCGTTTCGGCAACAGAACTCCAAGCGTTAGCGACCGCACACTCATTCGCAAACGCCGTCGCTCGCGCTTCTGGCTCGGCCGTGGCCACCCGACGCACGCGAATCTGCATCAAGGGGCAACTACCTCCAATACTTCAATCGCGGGCCTTTCGTCGAGCACTAGTACCGCCAGCCGCCCGTAACATACGGCCCGTTGGCCGAACCATTCCTCTGTGCGATTTCCGGGTTCGATTCGCAGGTAGGCGGTAGGATGTACCCGGCGCATGACACCGCGATCAATCAGAATGCGGCCAAGGGGAGTGCGTTCGGCGAGAATTTCTTCGCGTACCTCGGGAGAGGTCAAACTCAAATCAATACGAACGATACCGGACTGTACCACCTTATGCGTACTGCGGTGAATCAGCAGAATCTCCCGCGAGTAGTGGCTGTTCTCACGGCGGCTTTGTAATACACGAACATCGACTGGGCCCCGGTAATGGGCTTCGACGGTCACGGTCATGTGGTGTTCGTGGACTAGAAGATTTCGGTACGGCTCCGGCAGTGCATCAGCGGGCACCACGGAAACGGCGAGCGGCTCACCCGGAAAGAGAGCGAGCAGCTCCTCGATTTCAGGCCCGTTCATCGCGCCGCCATTAACCCCAATTGTAATGGAGTCGGCTCGACAGGTTCGGCAGGTCGGTCGCTCAAGACCGTATCGACGAGGTAATACAGTAACTCGCGTAACTCGACCGGTTCGATTTCGTCGGCGATTTTCTCGCTCTTAGCCCGATACTTTTCGATCAGAGCATGAGCTTTGACGAACACACCGGCTCGTGTGAACAAGCCATGCACTCGCTCGACCAACGCCTCCGACGATAGGCCGTGACCACCGGCCAACAACGTCATGAGATCTGATTTCTCGCGTCCTTCAAGAGCCAACGCCAACAACAGTGTTGGTCGCGCAGCTAGTACATCCTGACCTGCAACGAGTTTGTTGTCGCCGTCGCCACTCCAGTCTTTGAGATCGTTGAGAATCTGGAACGCTACGCCCAAATTCTTACAGAACTCGTGAATGGGCTTTTCGAGGGCGTCGGCATCGGCCGCGAGACGAACACCGGCATAGAGGGCCGCCTCGAACGCCGGGGAGGTCTTCAGGGCATATATCTTTAGCGCGTCCAGGGCAGTCAAGGTCTTGTCCTTAGCATCGCGCCACAACAGTTCCGCCCCCTGTCCTTCGGCTAGACGCAAGTGGGCCTCGGATAGCTTGTTGGTGATATCAGCTGAACGGTCGCCGCCGATTTCTTTACGGTCACGAGCGATCAGTTTGTACCCCAACCCCAAAAGATAATCGCCCACGTTGATGGCCGTCCCGACGCCGTGGATACGGTGTAAAGTTTGACGCCCATAGCGGAAGGTGTCGTCGTCTTCAATGTCGTCGTGAACCAGCGACGCCTTGTGGAACGCCTCGATAGCTAACGCCACCCGCTTAACCGAGTCGGGCAGCTGCACACTTTCGGCATCGCGGGTTCCTTTGGCCCCCGTCATCGCGTCATAGGCCGCGAGTGTTATGAAGGGCCGCGACCGTTTGCCACCTTGACCCATCCACTCATAGGCAATTGTCTCATGTGCCGTTAGCGGATCGTCCGGTTTGCCGATACGGCTGCGGGGGGCCAGCCGTGTTAGTTCTGGCTCCTCGCATAGAGAATAGGCGCTACGCATGAGGTGAACGTAGCTCTTGCTCTTTGGTCCGGTGGGTGGCGTCTGGAGGTTGATGAGGTCGAAGACCCAATCTTGATCAACGCTCGTACTCTTGCAATTACTTGACAACAACGGAGCCGCCACGCACGGAATGCCTGCAAGCAATATCTTGTCGATGGCTTTTTCCAGAACGTTAAGACAAGCGACGCCGACGATGGCATCCACATGACCGGAGACGATAATCTTCAGGACGATGGGCGTCCCTTCGCTCACCAGCACTTTGTATCCCAGGTCTTCGGCCTTGGTCTTGAAGTCGGCCACCGAACATGCCCCGCAGACTCGGCAATCCAGCCCGAATTCGTCGTAGTCGGCCGGACAGCCTTCGGCATTTTTCAGGCAGTGGGGCAGAAGCATGAGACGGCGATGGAACGGGGTCGCCATGACCTGTTCGCGCCAAAATTCGTTGGCAACGCAGACCATCGTGAACCCGAGATATTCACTAGGCTGGTCAAGTTGACGTAATAGTTGCTCACCGAGTTGTTGCAGCACAGGTCGTGTTAGCCCGGCTGATCGATCGAGCGGCTTGGCAAATTCGGCGGCAGCGAGACGGATGCGGTCGCGCACTTCTCGGGTCGATGGTACCACTTTGAAAGCGGCTGAACTCGCGCGACGATCCTGACGAGGTTCTTCTACGGCGGGGACCACGGTCGGCTCCTGGAGGGGCGGCGGGGTCGGGGGTCGTTCCGGCTTATCAACCGGTTCCATCCTACCGACGCACGCGGCGTGCGCGTTATTCACGATAGATGGATAAGTTTTATCCTACCGAAATTCCCCGCTCGGGTGTAGAGTCTATTCTCAAGATTCGGTGCGATGTTTCCTTACAAGACCCCTCGGTCAAAATTCGCCGCATGACCTCCCGGTACGGGCCGCCCTGCTCGCACGTCGCGCCAACGCTGTGCCACCGTCGCCGCATCGTAGGGACGATACACGAAGTCAGCCCGCAAATGCACCGCGCCCGCTGCCGCTAGATCGCTCAGCCGACGCGACAAACACAAGGGACCGCGATCCAGAACGATCGTGCGGCAATGATAATCCAGCGCCAGCACTCTCTCGCCGTGGCTGCTCTCCATTTCCATGCTCTCGAATTTACACGCCGCTTTACCGGGACAGCCGCCGATCAGGTTGGCATAAGCACAGCTTTCCGCCAAAAACTGCGGGGTGTCTTGATGAACGATCACAACAGTTCGCGAGCCGAACTCCGCCAACAGCGAACGCATATTTTCTAGTCCGTCTTCAGGCGACAAGCAGAATCGCGAAACTCCCATTTTCAACAGTTGCCGACCGGCGGCCCGGTTTATCGCGTAAACGGACCAATCCGTAGCAATGTCCAGTGTCCCCGTCGTCGTCGCGCCAGCGTCCAGACCGAGAAACTCCCAGCCCGACAAGTTCCCCACCTCCCACTTGTTCCATCCCGCGTGACACAACCGCTCAATCTTCTGGACGATGCCTCTCTCCTCCCACTTCCGCGTCAGAGGTGGCAAGCTCAGCCGTATCCGATCGCGGCCCCGTTGTTTACCGAACGTTTCCAGATAATCGGCCAGAAGGGTCGTATGGTCGCGGGCCACGTCGATAACCACTTCATCGAGATCAGCCCAATCCTCAGAGTCGAAGGCGTCGAGGTAACTTATGCGGTCCACTTTGACGCTCCAGCGAAACGCTTTACCGATTTCAGAACGCGAGCGGGGTGTGTTAATCCCTCGATTTGCCGTCACGGACTTTTCCGGCTCTGATAGTGCTGCTTTGAGCTGTTCGAGCCGTTGCGTTTGAGTTTTGGCGAAAGCGTCCTCCAGCGCATCGCAGAGTTCACGGCGTAACTGATTCAGCCGTGACACCGGGACGAACACATCCGCCGGGCGTGTGAGTTTGAGCGTTTCCAGCGTGAGCGACGTATCACCCAGTTTGTCGAAAGTGGTTCGCACCGCCTTTTCCATCGCCGCCGGGTCGCGTGCCGGTTGAAATGGACCAGACAACTCAGCCATTACCTTCACGTCGGTTTCAAGTGCATCCATGGCTACGGCTAGGATGCTGTCGGCGTTCATCGTCAGCTCGACGCGCATGGCTCGCCTCATGCGGTAAAGGCCAGGCTTGGGTCGGTCGTGACGATAGTCTCGTTTGACACGCTGCGACGACGAACAGTACACCGGCGCACCCAGAGGCAACTCGGGATGACCCAATGGCAATTCCACCTCCACCAGCGAACCAGCCGGCGCCTCGTATACCGCTTCGGGTCGTCGGCCGAGCAGCCACATTCGATCAACCGCGAAGCCAAACGGCTTGGCCAGGATCGGCGCGTTGCGCGTGATCG
>RGDT01000087.1 GCA_009918525.1 Planctomycetia bacterium | reverse complement strand
TGAAGAGGCGTTACGGTTGGTTCCCGTCACGTTGCGTAATGGTAGTTATGCTTTGGGTGGGTCTCAAGCTCAAACGATTTTGCGGATCGTCTTGCCCGCTGCCCTGCCTGCAATCATTACGGCCGTTTTTCTTTCGGTTGCTCGCATAGCGGGGGAGACGGCACCGCTTCTGCTAACGGCCGGATCAAACACGCAATGGCCCACATCGTTGAACGACTTTACACCGACATTGCCGCCGTACATTTTCAAGTATGCGACAAGTGTGTCGGACAACTGGCAGCGTCAAGCGTGGGCGGGCGCGTTCCTACTCATGACGATGGTGCTGCTGTTGAATTTTGGTATTCGCCTGATCACTGGCAAGCGGGTGGTGCAAGCGAGCCGGGCGGACTGATAACACGGTTTGAAGTTGGTGCGTGGGCGAAGCAATCATTCGCGTTGAGAGGTTTCAAGTTTCTGAGTGAGACAGCCCATGTTTCGCCGTCTTTTCGCTGCGTTTAGCCTGTTGGCGATCGGCATGTTGCTGGGGGCGGTAATTGTTCTCCCAGGTTCCCATGCCGGTCCTCATCGCGATGCATTGTGGATAGGGACTCTTGTCCTTACAGTTATCGGGTTATCGGCATCAGCCGTCCTGAGCTACTGGTTAACGTCCCAGATGAAACGTCCCATCGCCGACTTGGTCGAGGCTGTTGAAGAGCTGAGTGCAGGAAGTACGCAGGCTCGCGTGTTTCTGGCCGATGGGGACGAACTCACTCGGTTGGGAGAGTCGTTCAATCGGATGAGCGAGCGACTAGGACGGCAAATCGGTGAATTAGAACAAGATCGACAACAATTGCGGACGATTCTCAGTGGGATGGTTGAGGGGGTCATTGCGCTGGATGCCGAACAACGTATTCTGTTCATGAACGCGCGAGCTGTGGAGTTGCTGGAACTCGGCGATCTTTCCCCCGTTGAAAAACATCTATGGGAGGTGGTACGCCATCGTCATCTACTCGACGCTGTGGCCAAGGCTCTCAACAGTTCGCAGCCGTATCGCGAAGAGATCAACTGGACTGGTGACACGTTACGGTCGCTGACGGTACATGCGGCACGTCTTCCCGGACCACCGCCGCGTGGTGCGGTGGTGGTGCTACACGACACGACAGAGCTAAGGCGGCTCGAAAGGTTGCGGCAGGACTTCGTGGCGAACGTATCGCACGAGTTAAAGACACCGCTATCCGTGATCAAGGTATGTGTAGAGACACTCCAGGATGGGGCCGCGGCCGATCCGGTTCATCGCGACCGTTTTTTGGATCAGATTGCTCGTCAAGCCGACCGCTTACACAGCTTGATTCTTGATGTGTTAAGTCTAGCGCGTATCGAATCGGGGCAAGAACTTTTCGACCTGAAGCCAGTTTCCCTGGTTGCTTTGGCGGTTGAGTGTATCGAGAGACATCGGCCGCGTGCGGTAGCTCGTCAGCAGGAATTGCTAATGCAAGTGGAGGAAGAACCGGTTGTGTGGGCCGACGAGGAGGCTGTTGACACCATTCTGGAAAATCTGCTCGATAATGCGGTGAAGTATACCCAGGAAGGTGGCGTGATACGGGTAAGGTTGTCAACGGAGGGAGTGATAGGGCGTTTAGAAGTGATCGACACCGGCATAGGGATACCAGGGAGCGATTTGCCGCGCATTTTCGAGCGGTTCTACCGAGTGGACCGCGCCCGATCGAGGGAGATGGGAGGGACAGGGCTGGGTTTGTCGATTGTCAAGCATTTGGCCCAGGCGTTGCATGGTAATGTCAAGGCGACGAGTGAAGTGAACGTCGGAACGACCTTTAGTGTATCCTTACCTTTGGCCGACCCTTGAAAATGTGATCTTCTCGGCTTCTTCACTCTAAACTCATATGGCGTTTGTAAGATAAACTAAAGCCATAGCATGGTTCTTAAAGAGGGGCTCATGTCGAACCTGTCGTACAAGGCGATCATGTCGGAACGCACCCTAAGCGGTCGACATCCGACGTCGGGGCAGGGTGTTGAGACAAAATTTCAGGTCCGAAACCTTTGTTTCTACTACGGCACCAAGCAGGTGCTGTTCGACATCACGCTCGACATTCCTGTACGTTCGGTGATGGCCCTTATCGGTCCGTCGGGATGCGGCAAATCGACGTTTCTGCGCTGCTTAAACCGTATGAACGACCTAATCGAAGGCAGCCACCACACGGGAGACGTGATGCTCGACGGCCGCGACATTTATGATCGCGGAGTGAACCTAGTGGACTTGCGTCGCCGTGTCGGCATGGTTTTTCAAAAGTCGAACCCGTTTCCCAAGACCATTTTCGAGAATGTTGTCTTCGGTCCACGAGTGGCCGGGTTGAACAATCGAGCCAAACTAGCTGAAATCTGTGAGCGATGTCTGAAATCAGCGGCCTTGTGGGATGAGGTTAAAGATCGGCTCAACGACTCGGCCCTAAATCTTTCCGGTGGTCAGGCTCAGCGATTGTGTATCGCTCGGGCGTTGGCTACGGATCCCGAGGTCTTGCTACTCGACGAACCCGCCAGTGCCCTCGACCCGGCCAGTACGGCGAGCATCGAGAATTTGATTTTCGAGCTGAAACGCGACTACACGATCGCCATCGTGACCCACAATATGCAGCAGGCGGCCCGCATCAGCGATAGCACGGCATTTTTCTTTCAGGGAATTTTGATCGAATCGGGGCCGACAGATGAGATATTCACTCGGCCTATGAAAAAGCAGACGGAAGATTACATCACAGGACGATTCGGTTGAGGAGTCACATCATGTCGATCCACTTGCGACGAGACATGGACCGTCTTCAGCGCGATCTCATGGCGTTAGCCGGATTGGTCGAGGAAACGGTTCATAAGTCGGTGAAGGCTCTGCAAACAGGCAATGGCGACTTGGCTCGGGAAGTGATTGCCGGTGATACTCAGATTGACGAGGAAGACAATCACATCCACGAGGAATGCCTCAAGATGCTGGCACTGCACCAGCCGGTAGCCAGCGACTTGCGGCGGGTGGTTGCGGTGATGCTGATCACGACCGATCTAGAGCGGATGGGCGACCTCGCCGAAGAAATCGCCGAGCGAGCATTACACTTGGGCATGTCGCCGGTATTGCCCGTGCCGGAAAAGCTGCAACGGATGGCCGACATTACGACCACGATGGTACGGCTAGCGCTGGATAGTTTCGTTGGACTGAACAAGGACCAGGCCGAGCGAGTGATGCGGATGGATGACGATGTGGACCGTTACAACCGCGAGATCATCGCCGATTTAATCGCCCAGATGCAGCAAAGGCCTGCAGCCGTCGATGCGGGGTTGTCGCTGTTCAGCGCGACACGCCATCTGGAGCGTATTGCCGATCATGCGACGAATATCGCCGAGGATGTGGTTTATCTGATCTCCGGCGAGATAATCAAACACCGGGCGAATACGAGGCATTGAAACGAGGTGCCCGTCATTCAGCAGAGGGGATGATGCGATATGGTCAACGCGAGTACCGCACCTGCCGCTACGGGCCAGACTCCCAGTCGCTTGAGGGTGCTGATTGTCGAAGACGAACGCGATCTGGTCGAGGTGCTGACGTACAACCTACACCGCGAAGGCTTTGACACGATCGTAGCCTACGATGGAAACGAGGGATTGCGTAAAGCTCAGACGCAATTACCCGACCTGATTTTGCTGGACATTATGTTGCCCGGAATGAGCGGTACCGACATTTGTCGTGAGATTCGCGGAAGTGAACGCACACGGCATATCCCCATCATTGTCATCAGTGCCCGTTCCGAAGAATCGGATCAGATCGTCGGCTTTTCGCTCGGAGCAGACGACTACGTAACCAAACCATTCAGTTCAAAAGTGTTGATTCAGAAAATCAAGGCACTGCAACGACGCATGGAAAGCGGCAGCGAGACGAGCGATGTGATTGAGCATCTTAGCGTTCGGATCGACCGCAGTCGTCATCGTGCTTTTCACGAGGAAAAAGAGCTGGACTTGACGCCCACCGAATTTCGGTTGCTGGAAGTAATGCTGCGTCAACCGGGGCGGGCTTTCAACCGGCACGAACTAATGGACGCAGCCATCGGTGAAGGGGCGATAGTTCTGGAAAGGACCATCGACGTTCACATAAAGACCCTGCGCCGTAAACTTGGCGAAATGGATTTGATCGAGACGGTTCGTGGGGTGGGGTATCGGTTTCGCGAGCGGTTCACCTAACGACCCTGTATGACTTCCGTTGGCTGGATCCAACGGCAAAACTTTCGAGATAATCCGGCTTGATTCGTTTTGCCCGACAAACGTAAGATTCCCTCTCCAGAAGTTCTACCCCATGGAAGGGATGCCATGACTTTTTACCCCGAGATGTCGCGTCTGCGATTGTTCTGGCCCCTCGCCCCTCTTGCGATCGCTTCCATTTCCCTGTTATGGGCCTATTGGTCTACACTCGGAGAACTTGCTCACGCCTGGAACACCAATCAACAGTACGGCCACGGCTGGCTCGTACCACTCTTCGCCGCCTATCTGCTGTACACACGCCGCGATAAACTGAATATCACCGATCTCCGCCCCAATCTATGGGGACTGGGTCTACTGGCTTTAGGGCTGGTCATGCGGCTGGCGGCGACTTACTGGTACTTTATTTCTTTGGACCCCATTTCGTTCGTTCCGTGTGTCGCCGGTTTGGTGTTGCTGTTCGGCGGTTGGGCTGCTTTCCGGTGGTCGTGGCCAGCGGTGCTGTTTTTGATGTTCATGATCCCTCTGCCGTTCCGCGTGGCGAACATGCTAGCCGGGCCGTTGCAACACTTCGCGACCGTCACCAGCACATTCTTCATGCAAATCCTGGGACTGCCGGCCTTGGCCGAAGGTAATGTCATTTTGCTGAACGATCACCACATTGGGATTGTTGAGGCGTGCAGTGGTCTTAGGATGTTGGTTGTTTTCTTCGCTCTTTCGACGGGGGTTGTATTGGTCATCGAACGACACTGGATCGACAAGCTCGTCATATTCCTCAGTGCGATTCCGATTGCTTTATTGTCGAATCTGTTTCGCGTCACGGCGACCGGCATCATGTATGACTTCGGCTTCAGCGAGTTGGCCAGTCATTTCTTTCACGATGTCGCCGGGTGGATCATGATGCCCCTCGCCTTGGCAATGCTCTGGGCTGAGATCAAACTACTCGATGTGTTGTTCATTGATACGCCCAAGGACAGCCGCCCGGCTCAGGGGACGAACATATCTCGCTCACCTGAACGCCGAACAACGGCTAGCACGCAGCCTACCCGCGGTAATCGTTCTCGTCGCAAAGCCGAGGCAAAAGAAACGCCGCAGGAACAACCGGCTGAGACGTCAAGCAAATAATTTCGCCGATCAGGGGATTTACGCCCCTAGTCATCGAGGTGAGTTCGGCTTCGACTCAGTGGAAAAACCGTGTGTTCTCATCGAGCGCTGATGGGGTCTGCCGACTGATAATGGTGGTCCAACATCGACGGCGAGCAGGGGGCTATTGTCCCCTAAGAGATCCTTATTTTCTTTGGGAGATTTTCAACCGTGATACCACAGCATGACGCTACTCAACCGGAGTATCCGCGCCCCTATGAGCCAGCCCGGCATGATGCCATCCGTCCGGTGGCGGCACAGCCTCCCGCCTTGAGTTCTGCTCCCGATGTTATGACCTTTCTCGACGGCTTACGTCGTCGCTGGATTATGGCCACATTGCTTGGCGGTACACTTGGAGCAATTGCTGCGATTGCAGTTTATTATCTGTTGGCTCCGTATGCGACGGCGTACACGAAGCTGAGTGTGGCTTATCTCGAACCCAAAATGTGGGCCACTCCCAGCGCGGCGAATGACTTCAAGAGCGTATTAACAACAACCGCCGCTGAAATTAACAACAAGGTGGTATTCAATGCGGCTTTGAAAAATGAGGCTGTGAAGAAACTAGGGCTGGAAAAGCGGGAGAGCGATCCGGTCCAGATGATCGAAGATGGCTTGAAAGTGGAGTACAAGGAAAACAGCGAACTGTTGACCATCCTTTTCAGTCATTCCGATCCCCAGGTTGCGTTGGCGGTCGCCAATGCCGTCCGAGATGCCTACTTCGATACCATTGTTCGCCAGCGGCAAAACGCTAGGACCAATAAGGTTACGGAACTGGAAAAGCTCTACGGCGATACGGTGGAGTCGCTGAAAAACAAAAAGGAGAGCCTCGCTCGTATCGCCCAGGCTGCTGGTTTCCCTGATATGAGTCAGTGGCAGATTGAGCGTACAGAACTCAATCTTCGTCTCCGTGACGAACGACAAAAACTGACAACCGTACAACTGAAGGTCGAAGAAGCCAAGGCCGCTCTAGAGACGTTTGATGCCAGCTATAAGGCGTGGAAGGAACGCAAAGAAGACAAGACAAGCAAAACCGACGCTCCCAAAAACGATATTTCGGCAGTGGTCGATTCCGCGATGGATTCCGACGCACGAGCCAAGCAGATACGCGATCGACTGGAGGCGCGTGAACGACTGGTTGCCGAGTACGTTCGGCGTGGGTCCGACCCTCGCGATTATCGAAAGTATAATGAGGATGTCGCCACTCTCAAATCTCAGCTGGACGAGCGTCGCACTGAGTTGACCGACCGCGTCAAGACCGCCATCGCGAACCAGGAGAAAGCTGAAGCCGCTAAGGCGGGGACAGGTGGTTCGCCGCGAGTTCAAGATCCGGTTCTGGTGCGTGCCCATCTGGAACGGCAAGTGACCAACTACAAGACGTTCGAGGAAAAACTCCGTACGCAAATTGAGGAGTTGTCCCGACAAGCGGCGAAGGTGCCGGTGTTGGGGCCTGACTATGATCGTTTGGCTGCGGAAATTAAACGTGATGAGGAGTTGATCAACGATATTTTCCGTCGTCAGGAACAGGAAAAATTGGAAACTCGTGCCCGTGCTCGTGTTGCTCCGTTCCCGCAAGGCGCGGAGTTGATGAAGCCCGATACCAAGAAACAACTCCTGGCGACCGTTGCCGCGCCCTTTGGTGTCCTGTTCGCCGTCGCGGCGGGGTTGGCATGGCTGGAGTGCGGCAAACGACGTGTTCGCAAGGCCGGTGAAATCAGCCGTGGGCTAGGGATCCGAGTGGTGGGAGCGGTGCCGCGTCACACAACGACCGGTACGGCAGGTGCCTCGCTCAGCAAGCAATTAATTGGGACCAATGGCGAGTCGGAATTGGAAGGGACGCCCGTGATGGAGTCCATTGACGCTATTCGGGCCGCGTTGTTGCATGAAGCCGACTCACGTTCGACGCGGACGGTGATGATCACCAGCGCGACCAGTGGCGAAGGCAAAACGACACTCGCTGCGGCCCTGGCCGGTAGCTTGGCCCGTGCCGGACGCAAGACGCTCTTGCTTGACGGAGATTTACGGCGTCCGACGGTGCATGAATTGTTCGAAGTTGCCCCGCAACCGGGTTTCAGTGAAGTGCTGCTCAATGAGGTCGAACTCAACGACGCGGCACTGGAGACGCCCATCGAGAATCTCTGGATTCTTCCGGCTGGCCAGTGGGACCGTGAGGTGCTGTTGGCTTTGTCACGGGATGGGCTACAGGGTGTTATCGAACGGATGAGTGAGGAGTTTGACTTCATCCTGATCGATTCTCATCCGGTATTGGAAGCTACCGACGCCTTGTTAATCGGTCGTCAGGTCGATGCGGTGCTGTTGAGCGTGTTGAGTGATGTCAGCCAGATGCCGCGAGTTTACGCGGCTCAGCAGCAGATGACGAACCTGGGCATTCGAGTATTGGGGGCCGTCGTGAATGCGGCCAGTCCAGAGGAAGCGTTGACGTCGCCATCGGCTGTCCCGGTCATGGTGTGATCCGCGGAGCACAGTAAAAGGAGATTGCAACCCATGATGTCATGGATTTACGCGGGGGTAGCTTCATCGCTCGTCATCGTCTCGGGGCTGCTTCACGGTATGTGGACCGACCGCTGGGCGCGAAGTGATGAAACGGTCAATGCCAAGGAAGCACTGGCCAACATTCCCATGATGGTTGGCGATTGGGTGGGGCAGGAGGTCGAGAAGCCTAGTCCGGCCGCTCCTGGCGTGACCGGCTCCCTTCAGCGGACCTACACGAACAAGCGGACGAATGTCAGCGTTAGCATCGCCATCGTGAACGGTCGGCCTGGCCCGGTCGGCACCCATACCCCAGAAGTCTGCTATGACTCCAGTGGCTATATGGTGGGACAAAAAGAGGCGGTAGCCATTGATGCCGGTGAAACACCGGTTCAGTTTTGGACCTCGGAAGCAGTTCGCGAGAAGGTGACCGAGAAGACCAAACTAAGGTTGTACTGGTCCTGGAGCGTTGGGACGGGTTGGGTGGCTAGTGCCGACGCCCGTCACGAGTTTCCACGGTATCGGCATCCTATTTTGCACAAGCTCTATGTCGTTCGCGACCTAAACGCTCAGACGGTCGGCAGCGACAAGGAAGAACCTTGCGAGGCGTTTCTGAAGCAGTTCGTGCCCGCTCTTCAGGCATCGTTGTTCGCCGGTTGATTTGATGACGTATGATGGCCCCGATTTCGGATCAGGACGAACGAATAGCTGGAGCCGACAACGCAAGTTGTGGGGGAAAAGCAATCGGGGTATCGGCAACCCTTGATTTCTCCGCATGGAGGCGATTCCTTGGTAACGAAGAACCTATCTCCTGTTGTCGATCACGCGTCTGAAGTTTACTGCGACGACGCTCCCAGCGTCCTGCGTTTTCGACGCGAACGCCCATTGACGAGGCCGACGGTCACCCCGCCGACTGGTTGGTATCTTCGCGGCAAGGTCGTCACCGACACCTTGATTGCCATCTTGCTGACGATTCCCGCGATCCCAATGATTCTTGTGTCCGCGCTGATTGTTCGCCTCACGTCGAGCGGTCCAGCGTTCTACAAACAAACGCGACTAGGTTTAGGCGGTAAGCCCTTCACCATCTGGAAGCTACGCTCGATGGTGGTTGATAGTGAAAAAAATGGGGCGGTATGGTGCGTTAAGGGAGACCCCCGAATCACGTTATTCGGTTGGTTTCTCCGTAAGTCGCACCTTGATGAATTGCCGCAACTTCTCAATGTGTTGCGTGGCGAAATGGCCCTCATCGGTCCGCGTCCGGAACGACCCGAGTTCATCCCGCAGCTCGAATCCGTGTTGCCCGCTTATCGCTCGCGATTGGAGGTCAAGCCGGGGGTGAGCGGTCTGGCGCAAGTGCAATTGCCGCCCGATACCGACCTCGATAGCGTGCGGCGGAAACTGGCCTGCGATCTTTATTACGTTCGCCACTTGTCGTTTTGGCTCGACGTAAAACTAATGATCGCTACCGCGTTCTATGCCGCCACGTTGCCGTTCCGCTTCACCGCGTGGGTGCTTCGCTTGCCTTTCGGCACGAAGATTGAGTGGGCGATGCGAGATGTTGTCTCGACGGAGCCGATCCTAAGCCGCGGTATGCGGCAGAGCGCGTAAAGCATGAGGCGAGCGGTTGGTTGTTACTGACCGCTTGCCTTTATCTGACGACTTGTGTCGTCGGAACTAGCGATTCGTTTGAGGAAGCACCATGATTGACACCGCCCCGCTATCGGCCACCGAGGTCGGCTTGCCGTATCTCTCGATTCTGATGCCGGTTCGCAATGAGGGCCGACACATCGCGAACACACTCGGCGGGTTACTATCGCAGGATTACCCGACCGATCGCTACGAAGTTTTGATTGCTGATGGGCGTTCGACGGACGACACCCGGAACATTGTGGCGGCGATGGCGACCCCTAATGTTCGCGTACTTGACAACCCCGGTTTGCTTTCTTCGGCTGGACGCAACGCGGCCGTGCGAGCGGCACGCGGCGACATTCTCGTTCTGGTCGATGGGCATTGCGATTTAGGCGGGCCGAACTATCTGCGAGAGATCGCGTCGGCTTTTGCTCGAAGCGGTGCGGATTGCGTTGGTCGGCCGCAACCGTTGGATGTATCGGGTGCAACGAGTCTTCAGCGTGCGATTGCCGCTGCGCGTGGTTGCCGTTTGGGACATCATCCATCGTCACACATCTGGGCGAAACACGAAGGATTTGTCCCGCCGCATAGTGTGGCCGTGGCTTATCAGCGGGAGGTTTTCGAGCGAGTGGGGATGTTTGACGAACGGTTCGACGCCTGCGAAGATTACGAATTCAATACCCGAGTGGCGTCAGCAGGAATGTCTTGTTTTCTCACGCCGCAGGTCACGGTCCATTATACGCCGCGCGACAGTTTGTTGCGACTTTATCGCCAGATGATTCGCTATGGGCGTGGACGCATTCGTTTGTTACGCAAACATCCGGGGACGTTTTCGCCAGCAGTGTTTGTTCCGGCGATGTTTCTCCTGGGGCTGATGGTTGGCCCGGTCATCGCACTCTTACTACCTATTTTGTGGCTAGTCTACGGTGCGTGTGTCGGCCTTTATCTGTTTTTGGTTCTCGGGTACACTTTCACTCTCGCGTTTCGCGATCTCCGAACGCTACCCTGGTTACCGCCGGTTTTCTTCGCCATCCATGGCGGAGCGGCGATAGGGGTTCTGTTGGAATTGGTGTTCGGTCCTCCAGGGAAGGAGGCTTGAAGATGGCCGAGTTATTGTCATTACCTTGGAGTGAATCAGCACCAGCGACGACGGCTGTCCTGAACGCCTTGACGATAGACGTTGAGGAATACTTCCAGGTCAGCGGGTTTGACAGCGTCATCGATCGGGCTGACTGGGACAATCTCCCGACACGGGTCGGCTCAGCGACGGAACTTTTACTAGAGCGATTTGCCGAAGCGAACGTACGTGGTACGTTTTTCGTGTTGGGTTGGCTGGCAGAGCGTCAACCTAGTTTGGTTCGAGCGATTCGCGCGGCCGGGCACGAGATCGGTTGTCACAGTTACCATCATCGGTTGGTTTACGAACAAACTCCGGCCGAGTTTCGTGACGATCTGCGTCGTGGGTTGGATGCGATTGAAGATGCCATTGGCGAACGAGTAACGCTTTACCGCGCGCCGTCGTTTTCAATCACGGCTCGTTCAGCCTGGGCATTGGATATTCTCATCGAAGAAGGAATTCGTATCGACTCGAGCATCTATCCGGTCCATCATGACCGTTATGGGATGCCGAACGCCCCCATAAACCCGCACCGGCTGGACCGTCCGTCGGGTACTTTGTGGGAGTTTCCGCCTCCGGTGATGCGTTTTTGGGGCGTGAATCTTCCTGCGGGTGGCGGTGGCTATTTTCGTTTTGCTCCGTACCTCTACACCCGCTGGGCCCTTGGTCGCATCAATGCCGATGGCCGTCCTTTTTCCGTCTATTTGCATCCCTGGGAAGTCGATCCCGAACAGCCGCGGGTGGCGTGTGGCTGGCGACAACGCTTCCGGCATTACACCGGACTGAATCGAACCGAGGGGCGGTTGATTCGTCTTTTGCGTGATTTTCACTTCGGAACGCTGAGCGAGGCTTTGCAAGCGTATGACCCCAAATTTCGTGTCGAGCCGAATCGTGCGATTCCTGTTCGCCAGGCCGCGTAAGTAAGGAAGCCAACCGTGCACGACACCCTGACGCAAACGCATCCCACGGAACTTCGTTCATCCGCCCCGCGGCAATCCGACGATTCGCCGCGTCGGCTTAACGTCGTTTTGATCGACGAAGAACTACCGTATCCGCTTCTATCTGGTAAGCGACTGCGAACGATGGGCCTGGTCTCTCGTCTTGCCGAGCGGCACCGGCTGACCTACGTTTGCCATCGTAATTCCGATCCTGCCGAAGCGCGTCAGGCTGAGCGACATTTCGCCGATCTGGGTATACGTACCGTTGTCGTTGATCGCCCCGTGCCACCCAAGTCTGGAGCCTGGTTCTATGCTCGTCTAGCCATGAATCTGATCTCCTCTTTGCCCTATTCCGTGGCGTCGCACACGAGTCCAGCCTTGAATGCTGCGATCCGGCACATAGCCGCAACTGAACCGGTGGACCTCTGGCATGTCGAGTGGACGCCCTACGCCGAGGCGCTACGAGGCGTGCCGGGTCAAAGGTTGGTGATGGCCCATAACGTAGAATCGGTGATCTGGCAGCGATATTACGAAACAGAAAGCAACCCTCTGAAACGCTGGTACATCGCCCGGCAGTGGCACAAGATGCGTCGTTTCGAGCGTCAAAAGTTGCGGGAAGCGACGTTGACCGTCGCCGTCAGTGAGGTAGATGCCAACCGTTTCCGCGATGAACTGGACGTGCCGTGTGTTGATGTGGTAGATAATGGGGTAGATACTGCGTTTTTCACACCCGATGAAACCCCGCGCCGACCAGAAGTGCTATTGTTCGTCGGTAGCCTGGAATGGCGACCGAATCTCGATGGTGTGCGTCAGATGCTAGACCGGGTTTTTCCCGCCGTTCGGGCACAGGTACCCAATGCAGAATTGTGGCTAGTCGGTCGAAATCCGCCGAGTTGGTTGCGCGACTTGAATGTGCCGGGCGTCAAGGTTCATGCTACCGTCCCGGATGTGCGGCCCTTCCTGCGGCAAGCGGGGCAGTTGGTCGTACCGTTGCGAGTTGGGGGCGGTTCGCGGCTGAAGATATTGGAGGCTTTAGCGTGCGGTACGCCAGTCGTATCGACGCGTGTCGGGGCCGAGGGACTGCATCTCGAGCCGGGGCGGCATCTCGTTCGCGTGGAAGAAATCGAACACCTTTCCGATGCATTGGTCGAGGCGATTCGCCAACCAGATTCCATGCGGTTACTTGCTGAGGCAGGCCGTCGAGAAGTGCTTCGCCGTTACGATTGGGAATCGCTCGCCGATCGGTTGGAGCGGTTGTGGTTTGGCTGTGTCCGGGAGGAGGCTGTATGACCGAAAGGGAAACGCCGCTACCCGACGACTCGCGTCGTCGGCTTATCCACCAGCCCGACGATTCGCGTCGTCGGCTCCCGTTGAACGTCGTCCATTTGACTGCCTCGACGTTATATGGCGGACCCGAGCGGCAGATACTCGGATTAGCCGACGCTTTGAGTGGCCGGGCGAATGTCAGTGTGCTGTCCTTCCGAGAGGGGGGGAAATGTCGTCCATTTCTGTCGGTGGCACGCCGGGCCGGACTTGAGGCCATCGAGTTGGACAACGACTCTCCGCGTTTCTTGACCTCGATTGCCGAAATCGCTGGTCATCTGAAACGATTGAAAGCCGATGTGGTTCTCTGTCATGGCTACAAAGCGAACCTTTTGGGGCGTCCAGCGTCGCGGCGAGCTGGTATCCCTGTAGTGGCCGTATCACGCGGTTGGACGGCTGAAAGCTGGCGTGTGCGGCTTTACGAGATGCTTGACCGCCGGCACTTGGAATGGATGGATCATGTGGTCAGCGTGTCGAACGCTCAGGCCGATAAGGTTAGCCGCTTTGTGCGTGGGTCGAAGTGCAGCGTGATTCACAACGCGATTGACCCAGAGCGATTTGCCGACCCGGATCCGCGCTCGCGTTCGCGCATTGAGCGCTACTTCACGAACGGTATCAGCCTTCTCATCGGAGCGGCGGGTCGGCTAAGTCCCGAGAAAGGATTTGATTTGTTGATTCAGGCTGCCTCCGTCGTGTGCGAAACTTGCCCGGAAGTCGGCTTCGTCATCTTTGGTGATGGGCCGTGCCGTGAGGCTTTACAAGCTCAGATAACGGCCCTGGGACTGG
>RGDT01000086.1 GCA_009918525.1 Planctomycetia bacterium | reverse complement strand
TGTTTATTTTCAATTATGAAATTTTCGGACCTAGCATCGTAGTAAAAAGTCATAATGACTTTCGGATCATATTCTAACCCAGTCTCTATAACATCCCAACCTGGCCAAGTAACTGTATCTTCTGAATTTGAATCATAAAAAGTATTTGTACCAGTAGGTATCACATCAGTCACATACCGAAGACCGAATGTTTTATAATTTCCTATATTAGTTACCATCCGAGATTTTACATAATCTGGTAAACGATTATTAAATTTAGGAATTACAGCAGATAAGATCGCACCAGTTGGAATTTTTAAATTAGTTGATATAGGTCCAATTCCAGTGGGTAAATTTCCTGCGCCATTGTTCATTCCGTCACCACGAATCGTAGTGATAGTTGTATAAATTTCAAGTTTGTCGTCAACTGATTGTGGACTACCCGGAACCAGATTATTTACACTATTAAAATAATAATTGCTAGGGGCTGTAAATTTTAACAAAGCGCCCACTTCGCATAGAAAGAAATTTTCGTAAATATCGCCCTGACGATTTTTCTTTGGTGATATAGGTTGTTTATTAACTGAGAAATATCCGGTGGAGGTACTGTCGCCAACTGTACTCAATGTCCAAGTTATGTCTTTCTTAACTTTTCCGGTTCCGTAACTTCTTACATTAATAATACCAGACATACTGGCGTTATATTGACTTACATAATAAAAAGTTCTAACTGTTTCTGTATTACCTAGTACCCCGGTTGTATCCCATGCTATAGTTCCATTATCGGTGCCATTATTAAAAATTAATCCTTGCCATGATATAGCATCATTTGAACCAATTGTATTAGAAGTCTTGATCCATAACGGATATCCAGGAGTAGTAACTCTCAAAAATATCTTGTCACCGACCATTAATTCTAATGTTGGGTTATACGGTGTCGGAGTGTTGCTAAAATTATAAACTAACTTATTATCAAAAATCAAAGAAGTAACATTGTGTCTTGAATCTTTAGTTCCAACATTAACTGCGACAAATTTGAGCCCAACTGCATTAGCACTAGCACCAAAGTTAGTAAAGGTAGTAGTACCTAATGATTCAATGGTGTAAGTTTCTCCATTGATCATTTCTGCTGCATCAAGGCTAACTGTAGGTAGATATTTTTCTGCAGCCTGATTATAATAATAATGTAAAATTTCTTTACTTCTTAGAATTTGTCCTTCAACTATATTAGAAATAATTGCTTGAATATCGTATTGGTTAGAAAAACTAAAAGCTAATTTATCAATGGCTTCTTCTTTGTATAAAACACCATCGGCACCAAAAATATTAGTACTAGAATATTTTCCTGTTGTATCTAATATATCTAAGTATCGGCTGAGACCTGAGCTAGTTCTATTAACCGACTTTACTTTAAGAATACTACTATAATTTGTGTAGGGAAGAATGTTATAATCTTCCCCGGTTACCATACGATTTTGTGTGTAATATTGTTGAGGTGCTTTTTGTTTTATAGAGTCTGCTGATTCTCGTGCGCTGGCGTTAGCCACTGTGTATCTTAGACTAGCTCGAAAAGTAATAGTTTCAACCCTACCAATCTTGCTGATATAGTCAAACGCTATTTCTACTCCTTGCATTTCGTCTGGAGTTATTTTATAAGTTAATCCATTACTTGTTCTATAGTACAATCGAAAAGGACCGCTCGGTAAATTAGTGAAAACTCCATCACCAAACACAAGACTAATCTGGTCGTTGCTTCTACTATTAATTTGATAGATATTTCTATTGCTATCCGACTTGTTGTATATGACATTTACACCGGATACAGCCGGTGTACTAGTCCATAAACCGTCGGTTCTATTAGAACTATCTAAACTATAAAGCCATGTATCATTGTTGTTTATATTGTTAACGTCAATATTAATTACTTTATTTGGCACCACTTCGTCGACATTGAAATCTAAATTTTTTAATTCGCCTTGTTTGAAGTATAAAAAATATCCTGTGTTATTACTACTATTACCTAGCCCATCATTCATATATAAGAAATTGAACACATTACCAATGTCAGGATTAATTTCGTAGATATAATTTTTACCAATGCTAGTGGGACTCACTACTTCAAAGGTCATATCCTGGTTATCAACAGAACTAGTAAACCTATAAACAGGAACTACATCCCTTGTAATATTAATTCCATATTCCTCAACACGAATTCCGTTTATAGTATTGCGGTTACCAGGCTTGCCAATGCTTTGTGTAGACACAATGGAAGCGTTAACAATAGCAGTAAATTGTTCTAACCAGTTTTCATTACTGGCATCGTTCCAATTTACATTTAACGTACTAAGATCGTTGCCATCGCTGTCGTATATGAGCTCGGTAGTAGTAACGCTATCAATTTTTAAGTACCCGCTAGATGCTATATTTCTTTTAGGATTATAACTTACTAGCCTGGCTAGTTTAAGTATGCTATCCCTGCGCTCGGCTGTATCAATAAAATTCTCTCTGGCATTTAAATCAGCTCTAAAAGCCAGGCTCTGCCCAAAAAAAGCTATAAGATCAATCAGTGCTATAAATTCACTGCTTTCAGTGAAATCATTAAAATCTTCTGGATAGTTACGCTTAATGTAATCTATCATCGTCTTGCGGAGAGTTTCAAAATCGTAGGCCGTGAAGTCGGCCTCCCTGAAGGTCTGATAGCGAGATTTTGTTTTCGCGGGCTTTGCTGGCCAGAGCAACGATATTCTTTTCGATGTCCGCGAAGCTCAACAACTCGCAGTTCCTTAACACTGGGACCATCAGTCCCTTTTCGCTGCTGACGGCAACGCCGATGTGTTGGTAGTCGTGGTAGACGATCTCTTCGCCTTCGATGAACGCGTTCACCGCCGGGTATGCTTGCAACGCAGCGACCGACGCCTTGACAAAGAAGCTCATGAAGCCCAGGCCGACACCGTGTCGTTTCTGGAACGAATCTTTGTACTTGGCTCGCAGTTCCATGACCCGCGTCATATCGGCTTCGTTGAACGTCGTCAGGATGGCCGCGTTCTGTTGTGCCGACAACAACCGTTCGGCGATACGTTGTCGGATCACGCTCATCTTTTCGCGGCGAATACCCCCTACCGGTTTGGCGGGGACCGGAGTGGCCACGGGGGCGGTCACACTCGGAGCGGCAACGACGGGTTTTGCTTCTGCGTGGGCGATGAGGTCGCTCTTGGTGATGACGCGTGGGTCAGCGGGCGTCACCTTGCTCACGTCGATGCCCTTTGTCGCGGCCATAACGCTGGCAGCCGGGGATAGCGGCGTCGTCGTAGCAGGCGTTGGGGGAACGGCCACCGTCGGAGCGGGTGTCCGCTTGCTCGCGTCACCGACCGCGACTGCAGCAACCGGGGCGGCGGTCGCGGTCGGTTTACCGCTGGGGTCGATGGTGCCGAGCGTCGTACCAATAGGGATCTTTTCTCCCGGCTTGACAATGATCTTTAGCACGCCATCTACGGAGGCATACTCTTCTTTGGATGCCTTGTCCGTATCGAGTTCACACAAGGTTTGGCCGTTGGTGACGAAGGCGCCGTCTGGGAACAACCACCGGTTCATCGTCCCGTGGGTGACCGACTCTCCTGCCGACGTGAGCTTAATCTCGACCACTGCCATTACTTCGCCTCTTGATTCCGCTGGGATCGTTTTACGTTCGATGCTCTGGGCACTTATTTAGCGAGTAAGGGGACTTGCGTCCCCCTCTCCCCGTTTCTCGCTTGTCCTACACCAGATGCGTACTCGTTTCTGTGAATGCCGCTTCAACCAGTTTGGCCTGTTCGTTGTCGTGGACCGATTTGGACCCAGTCGCCGGGCTGGCACTGGCGTCACGCCCCACGAAGAAGAACCGACCGAATCCAATGGACCGCATCTGTGGCTCGACGAAGAACCACGCCCCGTTGTTGTACGATTCTTCCTGTGCCCAGACCCAGTGAGATGCTTTGGCGAACGGAGCCAGCACACTCTTGAGCTGTTGCTCGGGGAACGGGTAGAGCTGTTCGACGCGGATGATGGCCGTGTCGGTAATTTTCTTCTGGGTGCGTGTGTTCAGCAGATCGTAATACACCTTGCCGGAGCAGACGACCACTCGCCGCACGGCCGACGGATTGACACTCGGATCGCCCAGGACTTCCTGGAAACTTCCCGAGACGAAGTCCTGCACGTTGGAATGACACCACTCCGCCCGCAACAGGCTCTTGGGCGTCATGACAACGAGCGGCTTGCGGAATTTCCGCTTCAATTGTCGCCGCAACAGGTGGAAGTGTTGGGCCGGTGTTGTGGTGGCGACGACCTGCATATTGTTCTCGGCGCACAACTGCAAGAACCGTTCCAGCCGAGCGGACGAGTGTTCCGGCCCTTGGCCTTCGTAACCGTGCGGCAGGAACATCACCAGCCCGCTATCGCGGTTCCATTTCGATGCGCTGGAGGCAATGAATTGGTCGATAATAACTTGCGCTCCGTTGGCAAAGTCGCCGAACTGCGCCTCCCAGATGACCAGCGCGTTGGGCATATTGAGCGAAAAACCAAACTCAAACCCCAGCACCGCCGCTTCGCTGAGATGGCTGTCGTAAACCTCAAACACTCCTTGCCCTGCCTTTAGGTTGGCCAACGGCACATAGCGCGTGCCGGTGTTCGCGTCGTACAGTGCCGCGTGCCGATGGCTGAATGTACCGCGGCGGCAGTCTTGACCGCTCAGACGTACCGGATGACCTTCCAGCAGCAGCGAACCATAAGCCAGGGTCTCAGCCAACCCCCACAGGATCGGCTTGCCTTCCCAGACGGCTTGTTTCCAACCGGTGAACAACGGCACAACCTTCGGGTGCATCGCGAATCCGTCCGGCAGACGGGTCAGACCGTCCGCTTTTCTTCCAATCGCCGCTGGTATGCCCACGCATGAGCGGGTACTGCTTGGGTCCTTGGCGAACTTCTTCGCGAATCTGCTTCAGCCCGTTCCGGTGGCGTTCCTTGATCGCCTTTTCTTCTCCTACGGGTACAATTCCCTCGGCTTCCAGACGCCTGCCGTACAGTTCGGCGGGAGAAGGGCGGTTATCGATTTTGGCATAAAGTTTCGGGAGCGTCACTTCGGGAGCATCGGTTTCGTTATGGCCGTAGGCACGGTAGCAGTACATGTCGATAACGACATCCGAGCGGAACTGTTGGCGGAACGCCAGGGCCAGTTCGGTCACAAAGAGAACGGCTTCGGGATCGTCCCCGTTGACGTGGAAGATGGGGCATTGCAACATTTTGGCGACATCGGTGCAATAAGGCGTCGAGCGGGCGTCTTGCGGCACGGTCGTGAAGCCGATCTGGTTGTTGACGATGATGTGAATCGTTCCGCCAGTCGTGTAGCCTTCCAGTTGCGACAGATTGAGTGACTCGGCGACAATCCCCTGTCCAGCGAATGCTGCGTCTCCGTGGATCAGGATCGGCACACCGCGACGTCGTTCGGTGTCGCCGAAGGTCTGTTGCTTCGCGCGGGTTCGACCTTCGACTACGGGGTTGACGGCTTCGAGATGCGACGGATTGGGCGTGAGCGTGATATATACCGATTGGCCGTTGACCGTGGTACGTGTTGCGCCTGCACCGAGGTGATACTTGACGTCGCCGTCCCCTTCATTGCTTGCGGGTAGGTAGTCTTTCTCGAACTGGGCGAAGATTTCGCGAACAGGCTTCTTGAAGACGTTGACCAGCACGTTGAGCCTACCGCGATGCGGCATACCGACGATGAGCTCCAACACGCCAGCACCGGCGGCTTGCTCGACGAGGATTTCCATCATCGGGATGAGGGTTTCGCCACCTTCTAACGAAAAGCGCTTTTCGCCGGTGTAGTTTTTGTGAATGAATTCCTCGAACTCCTCGGCAATGCACAGGCTTTCGAGAATCCAACGCTTGCGAGCCGCGTCGAATTTGGGAATATTGCGCATTGGCTCCATGCGCTGCTGGAGCCAACGACGCACGTCGATGTTTTGAATGTGCATGTACTCGACGCCGATCGAGCGGCAATAGGTATCGCGTAACGCCTGGTGGAGAGTACCCAGCGTTGCGCGGCCCAAGCCGGTGAACGGGAAGGTATCGACCTCCCGATTGAGATCAGCGGAGCTGAGATTAAATTCGCCAAGCTCCAAAAGTTTCGCCAAAGGTGAAGGAGGTAATTCGTCGAGCGGATCGATTTTTGCGACGGTGTGTCCTAGGTCGCGAAAAGCGTAGATCATCCGCGTGATGCCGATTTGTCGGGTGGCGTCGGCCGACGCCGACGAACGCCCACGTCCCAGTTCGAAGCCTTCGAAGTAAATCCGTAGATCGGGTTCCACCGAAAGTGGATCTTGAAGCCATCGCTGGTACATAGCGTCGAACAGTTCGGCATTGGCGAGAATAGCGACAGTGAGATGACTCATGACGGCTACTTTTCCGGAGAGACTACCGCACTTTGTGGTCGGGCAAACACCGGGGAGGCGGTGGACCGGTGGCGGCTACTCTGCTATTAAAGACGAATTTCCCGCTTAGGGCAAGTTGAGTGCCAAGAACATAGATCATTTCAGGATATGAACGCACCCCTCTCGCCGTTCTTATCGTTGTACGTTCTATGTCTCGTGCGTCGTTTCTATAGTAAGAGTCAAAGACTTTCTCGCCTGGCAGGACTGATCATGAGCCGGCCGGAATTCTCTCCGCAAATTTTCTCAACGCTTCCTCCGGGCCAACGCTCAGGGGCTGTTCTCGAAGCATTGACCTACCCTGCTCGCTTTCTTGGGTCGCGGTTCGACGGCGAGTTGGCTCGTTTCTTGCACCGTCGGTTGGTGCTCGTCACGGTTTTGTCGATTGTGCCGGGCTTGCTGTTTCTGTTGCGTGATCTGGTTGAGCCTCCTCAGCCGCCTTTTAGTTTCCTCGGCGTGTGGTTGCGCTTCGTCCTGGTTTTGTTCCAGGGCTGCGTACTGGCTACGCTGTTGGGCGTTTCCGACTGGACCCTGTCACGCCTTCGTTATGTCGAGTTGTCTCTCGTTGCCTCGATGACCGGTCTTTTCGCCTGGCTGCAGCTGGGCATGTATCGCCATCCGGTGCTGTTCGAGATTGCCGACTGTGACTATGGTTTGGAAATCGTGCGCATGTGGATACACAGCACGGCCGTTCGGTGGTTTTTCCTGATCGTGGTTTATGGCGTGTTCATTCCTAACACCTGGGTGCGATGTTTGCTGGTTACGGGGTCGGTGTCGAGCCTTGCGCTGGCGATAACCATGGGCGGAGCGTTGACCACCAATCACTTGTGCTTTGACGTTCTGTACGGCACGTTCGATCTGGCTGTCTTTCTCGGAACCGCAATGGCGGTGGCGTCGTTCGGCTCGCATCGGTTGCGACTGTTACAGCAGCAAGCCTTCCAGGCTCGGCAACTAGGGCAATATCGACTCGGGCGCAAGCTCGGAGCGGGGGGCATGGGCGAAGTGTACCAAGCGGAACACGTATTGCTTCGTCGTCGCTGTGCGATCAAACTCATCCGTCCCGATCAGACCCACGACCCAGCCATCCTAGAACGCTTCGAGCGCGAAGTACAGGCGATGGCCGGGCTGACCCATCCCAACACGGTCGAAGTCTACGACTACGGACGATCCGACGACGGTACGTTCTATTACGTCATGGAGTACCTGCCGGGGCTGACACTGGAGGAACTCGTCACGGGCTATGGTCCCGTACCACCCGGACGGGCTATCTTCCTGTTGGCTCAATTGTGCCGGGCCTTGCGTGAGGCCCACGGCATCGGATTACTTCACCGCGACATCAAACCCAGCAACGTTATCGTCGGCGAGCGTGGCGGCGAATCGGACGTCGCCAAATTATTGGACTTCGGTTTGGTTCAATCCGTTGTTCCGGGCGATGACGGTCTACGCTTGACGACCCAGGGAATGATCCTCGGCTCACCACCGTTCATGTCGCCCGAACAGGCCGTTGGCAAGTCCGATCTCGGACCAACAACAGATGTCTATTCTCTTGGGGGGGTCGGCTATTACCTTGTGACGGGCCGACCGCCTTTCGTGCGCGAGACACCGATGGAAGTGCTTCTGGCGCACGCTTACGAACCCGTCGAACCCCCGGCGGGTGTGCCGGACGATTTATCGGCCGTCATTCTTCGGTGTTTGAGCAAGAAGCCGGGCGAACGCTTTTGTGATGTTAAAGCGCTAGAACTTGCCTTGCAGCAATGCGAATCGGCCGGGGACTGGGACGAGGAACGCGCGGCGGCGTGGTGGCGTGCACTGCGTCCAGCTATCAAGACGCCAGCGGTCCCGACCGATGAAACGCAAACCGTAGCGACCAGCGGATGACCGCCCGTCCTTCGACCTGCTTTTATTTGCCAACTTCGCGATCCTCACTTTTTCGCCTCAACTGCTCGGACATCGTCTGAGTTATTCTCGTATTGCTTAGCTCGGCTCCTCGCGCTTGCGTATAATGCAGTGGGCCTTGATTGTTCCCTCTCTGGCTCCGTGCGAGGATCATCGCCATGTCCACCATTATCACCGGACGCAACCTCATCGCCGGACTCTGGCTGGAGAGCGACGCTTTGTTCGATAGCCGATCGCCGTCGCGTCCCGATGAAGTGATCGGCACATTCCCGGCGTCGTCGCTCGAAGAGGCGGACGCGGCGGTGGCGGCGGCTCGACGTGCCTATCCGGCTTGGCGTCGTACCAGTCGCGTACTGCGGGCTGAGTTGTTCGACCGTCTCGCCCAACTTGTCAAACGTCATACCGACGACCTTGCCTGCCTCATGGCTCGCGAGTGTGGAAAAGTATTGGCCGAGTGCCGCGCCGAAGTCATCGAAGGGCTGCACATGATCCAATACGTATTCGGCACCGGACGTCACCCCAGCGGTGAAGTGTTAGCCAGCGAGATTGCCGAGAAGGATGCCTTCGTCCGACGTAAACCTTGGGGAGTCGCGGCAGTCATCACGCCCTGGAATTTCCCCTTCGCTGTACCCTTGTGGATGCTCGGCCCCTCGTTGGTTGAGGGTAATACGGTCGTGTTCAAGCCCAGTGAGGAAACGCCCGCCGTCGGTCAACGCATCGTCGAACTGATGGTCGAGGCCGGTTTCCCCGTCGGGGTCGTCAACCTCGTTCACGGCGACGGTAACATCGGCGAACGCTTGGTGCGAAACAGTGACGTAAATGTCATCCTGTTTACTGGATCCTGGGATGTGGGTAGTCACATTCAGCAAGTATCGGCTACGATGGTTGACCGTATCGTAGCGGCTGAAATGGGCAGTAAGAGCGCGGTTATCGTCTGCAAAGACGCCCGGCTCGATCTGGCCGTCAACGCGGCGGTGATCAGTGCCTTCAAGACGAGCGGCCAGCGGTGTGTTTCGGCGGGGCGGGTGCTGGTTCACGAGTCGCTCCTCGACACCTTCTGCGAGAAACTGATCGCGGTGACTAAACGGCTGGTGATCGGTGAACCGCTCGACCCGGCGTCGTTCACGGGACCGGTGATCAATCAGCACGCGGTTGACAAAGTGCTGTCGTACAATGCGCTGGCCCGCCAAGAGGGCGCAACGGTGTTGCTCGACGGTGGTCGGCGCGAGGGACATTACCTGACGCCTTTCGTCTATCGCATCGAGGCGAAATCGGGCATTCGCTGTGCTCGTGAAGAGGTGTTCGGCCCGCATTTGGCGGTGATTCCCTTCCGTACTAACGAGGAGGCGGCGGCCATATACAACGACACGCCCTATGGGCTGTCGTTGGGCGTCATCACGGAGGATTACCGGGCGATGCGGTTTTTTCGCGAGGAGTGCGAGTTTGGCATGGGTTATGTCAATCTGCCCTGCATCGGAGCCGAGGTTCACCTACCCTTCGGCGGCGTGAAACGGAGCGGCAACGGCCATCCGTCAGCGGCGGGGTTGGTGGAGGCGGTAACGCACAAAGTTTCGTGGACGATCAATCACGGCGAAGACATTAGGATGGCTCAGGGGTTGACCACGGGAATTGAACCGTAAAGAGCCGGAACCGTTAGCAACGCGTTATGTCTCTCCGTGGACGCTTACCCTTTCGACTTAACAGAAGGCGAGGTGCCCCATGTCGCATTGGCTGTTAGATGACGAGGTTGTTCCGTCCATCCATACACCGTTACCCGGCCCTCGGGCGTCGGAGTGGATTGCACGACATGAACGCTTCGTATCGCCGTCGTACACGCCTATCTATCCGCTTGTCGTCGCTCGAGCCGGCGGGGCCACCGTTGAGGACGTGGACGGCAACTTGTTTCTCGACTTCACGGCAGGCATCGCCGTGAACGCGACGGGCCATTGTCATCCGCATGTGACGCAGGCGATCAAAGACCAGGCCGAAAAACTGCTGCACATGAGTGGCACCGACTTTTATTATGGTCCGCAAATTGAGCTTGCCGAACGCTTGGCACGTCTAGGTCCGGGGGGCGGCGATTGGAAGGTTTTCTTTGCCAATAGCGGAGCGGAAGCGGTCGAAGCCGGTCTGAAGTTGGCTCGTCATCACACTGGCCGTTCGCGTGTCGTCGCGTTTTACGGAGCGTTTCACGGGCGGACTTACGGTGCCATGTCGCTGTCGGCGTCGAAGCTCGTGCATCGCCGTGGCTTCGGTCCGCTGCTACCCGACGTTCATCACGCTCCGTTTCCCAAGGGCTGCGGCGAGTGTTGGGGCGGGGCGTGCGCCTGTGTGCGGGCCATCGAAGAAACGATCCTCAAACGAACCGCGCCGCCGGACGAGGTAGCGGCCATTTTCGTCGAGCCGATTCAGGGCGAGGGCGGCTACAACGTCCCGCCGCGCGGTTTTTTGCCCGCGTTACGAGCATTGTGCGATAAGCACGGCATGTTGCTTGTTGTGGATGAGGTCCAGTCCGGCATGGGTCGAACCGGAAAGATGTTCGCGGTCGAACACTTTGCCGTCGTGCCGGACATTATTTGCCTGGCCAAGGGAATCGCCAGCGGGATGCCATTGGGCGCGATCCTCACCAAGGCCGAGGTAATGAACTGGCCACCCGGAAGCCACGCGAGTACGTTCGGCGGCAACCCGGTCAGCTGTCGCGCAGCGTTGGCGACGTTGGACTTGCTCGAAGGTGGAATGATGGCGAACGCTCACGAACGCGGCGAGCAGCTCCGAGCCGGATTGCGAGCGTTGGGATTGGCGAACGTCCGCGGTCTGGGCCTGATGACGGCGGCGGACGTACCCAACCGCGACGCTGTCATTCAGTGGGCGTTTCAGAAGGGGTTGTTGTTGTTGGGCTGTGGCGAAAGCGCGATTCGCTTTTGCCCCCCGTTGTGTCTGACGGTACAGCAGGTAGATCGTGCGGTTGAGATTCTGGGGCGTGTTCTAGTCGAGCGGGGCCGTTCAGAACTGGAAGCGTTGGCGATTCTACCGGGGCGTTGACACGCCCCGCTCGTCTGCATGCTTAAAAATTGTTCAGCGTTTCGCCGCCAGCTCGGGTGCCCAGTGCGGAGTAGGTCGCCGCGTCAATTGAATCCCTGATAAACCGGACACTGCCGTCGGCCATCAGAAAGTTAGCGCCACCAGTGTGGTTACTTCCTGCGCTTAGTTCGTAAGCGGCGAAGGCAGCGCTGCCCGCAGCAACACGCGGTGTGTTGATGCGCACTGCTGTACTGAACAAGCACTCGGACATGTCGCCTTGATTTGAGGTATCGATGTCATCGCTGCCGATGGCCCAGTGGTCTTTCCGTCCAAAGCCGCTGGCGTTGTTCTCGCGAGTTAGGCCCATGTCGGGAATAGCGAAGCGGTCCGTCAGGGCTTCGCCGATCGCGATGGTGTTCGAGGTACCGTCCGTGATTCCGACCATCGTCACGCCGCTGCTCATTCCGCCGTACGCCATATTGTTGTAACGGATCCGTTGGTGAGCCATCTTGGCGATGAAAATGCCGTCCAGGGTGTGAATATCTTCCGTCCCGCCTGTGCTTCCCCAAGGGGTCGCGGCAGTGACCCGCCGCCGATCGTCCACAATACGACCCGAAACGCAGCCGAGGTAATTGGCCGGCACGCGGCGTTGGACGATCCAGTTGTCGCCCGAAATATCGGGGATCGTAGCTGGCAGACCCGCTGAGGGGCAAGTGAAGACGGAAAATTTCGTTTCGCAAGCGCCAATGTTCCGTACGCTGGCATCGGTGCTGGCGATGTTACCGGCCACACCGGGCAGCCCGGCCGCCCATTGGATGTTGGCGATACCATCTTCCTGAAAGGTCAGCGCCCGGAAGACGTTGTCCTGTTCCATGTACGGCAGGATGAACGCACTCCACATGCTCCCGACGTTGAACTCCGCTCCTAAAGGCCAGCCTTCGTTAGCGTCGTGGAAGGCGTGGCAGGCGATCCCGAGCTGCTTCAGATTGTTTTGGCACTGCATCCTCGCGGCGGCTTCCCGCACCTTCTGGACGGCTGGCAATAACAGCCCGATCAGGATGGCTATGATGGCGATGACCACTAGAAGCTCAATAAGTGTAAACCCTACGCGATTGCGCTTCATCATTTGCTCCATTGGATAGTACCTTTCCCGGGGCGTTGACGACACGCCCCGCTTGCTGTCGCTTCACTTCGTCAGGTTGAAGTCCTTCTGCAATCCTCCGGACGGCACGGTTACCGTTTCGGGTGTGTCGGCCTGCGACTCGTACTTGGGGGGCAGCAGGTTTACGACACCGCCGGGGTACTCGCTTGGTTTTGCGTCCGGGGGAACGGGCTGGCCTTTCTTATCTACCCACGCGACAAAAGTTACCTTGTACGTCCCAGGGAAGATGCCTTTGCTTCCTTCGGGGTGCTGCACCTCGTAGGCCCCGTTCGCATCAGTGATCCCAAAGCCGTATCCGTGGCGGTCCGGGTTGAAGTCCGTTCCCGAAGGCGTAAAACTGACCTTACAGCCTTTCAACGGTTTCCCATTGTACGTCACGATGCCTTTGACACTTACCATCGCCGGTCTGCCGCAGCCCACTGCCATCGGCAACAACAAGCACAAAGCTACGTAGCGCATCGTTGCGACTCCTTAAAAGAGTCAGTATGCCGTCGTATTGTGAGGGTTGTTGCGATGAATTAATGAAAAAAATGTGAATTATGACGTGCTGTTTTTTTCTGTCGCAACCGGGGCGTTGACACGCCCCGCTCGCCTGCGCTTTACTTCACCCGCTCGTCAACGTACTTCATGCCTTCCTTTGCCTGATTTACGGCCTCGGCCAGAGCCGGGTCGCGGTCGTAGAGCAGGGCGATCTCGTGCAGTATCACTCGCAGTGTGAGCATCGACGTATTACTCGCCGTTAGTCCGGCGGTTGCGGTTCGGGCCGTGTCGCTGATCGCTCGGACTCGGCCTTCTTCGTCCTGCGGCTTCGCTTTCAGCCCGTCGCTCACGGTTTTGACTTTCATGGCGGCGAATAAGGCCCAATAGCGTCCGTCGTCGTCCTTGCGTGCCTCGTCGCGTAATCTTTCGTACAGCCGTAAGGCTCCGAGACGGTCGCCGAGCTGCTCCTGCCGCCATGCCGTGAACGCTTCGCGGGTCAGCGGCTCTAGGTCAATCTCGCTGCGACGCTCTCGCGTCTGTTGCCGTAGGCCCGTCATCCGTTCCTCTTCGCGGTCCAGTGCGGCCAATAGCCTCAGGTGGTGGCGGGCGACGGTCGCCACGTTATCGTGTCCAACGGTGCCGGGTCGCGTCAACGCCCCGCTCGCCAACTCGTTCCAGATCGTCTCGGCTGTCCGGCGGTCGCCGTTGTACTCGGCAAGCGCGGCCTGGTAGGCTTGTTTTTCGCGGTCGGTGCCGTCCACGGGCAAGCCCTTGCGGTCAATTTCGTGACGAATGTACCGATCCATGTAGGTGTGTAATTGGGCGATGTCGTACTCTTCTCGCCACTGGAGAATCTGCGG
>RGDT01000085.1 GCA_009918525.1 Planctomycetia bacterium | reverse complement strand
CCGTCGCGCCGCCTCTTCCTGATCTTCCGTTTCGGCAGCGTCGAGGCGGAGGTCCAGCAGTTCGTCGTCCTCGGGGGCAATCTTGGCCGTCTGTTCGACCATCCGGCGGGCGTCGGCTTTTCTTTCCAACTTGAGATAGAGCCGGGCCAAGGCTTTAGCGGCTGGGACGTTCTCAGGGTGTTCTTTGACGAACTTTTCCAGACGTTTAGCCCCAGACGCCGACGAGGTCGGGCGAAGCGTCAGCCAGGCCCGGTAATCCTGTTGTACCTTGTCGAACCAATCCCGATAGACGTCTAAATCTTCCGGCTCGACGCGCGACCGTTCCAAACGAGTGTCGAAGGTCATCTCGATCAGCCGTTTTTCGTCATCGTAATTCTGCACCGTCAACACGAATCGGCCCCACTTCGAGCGATGCTCCCTCGGCCGGGGCACACTATCGAGATCCCAACCGGCCGGAAGATGGACCCGATAAACGTGCGTGGAGTGAAACACGGACGGCAAGACCAGCGGCGTCGTTCGCTCGTGATCGATACTATAGGCCAACAGATGGGCCCATGTCGCGTTGTCGGCAAAACTGCCGTCACGTTCGGTGGAACCGCTGAACTGTCGCGGTATCTCGAACTCGGCTTCGACCTTGGCAGGTTGATCCTGATTGGCCAGGGATACTTCGTCAATCGCCAGTTTCACTAATCGCGAACGGCTGTTGGAATCCTGAAGGGTGGATGTCATGAGCCGACGCCGTTCCCCAGCGGGAACCTCGACGAAGCGACCGCGTTGGGCCAGGGCAGCAAGGCCGTAGGCTGTCAGCACCCGGCGGTTGATGGTGTTGCCTTCTTCGTCTATCCATACTTCCGTTGTCGTCTGAGTGCGGCGATGGTCTGCTGTGCACGGCGGGGTACGAGCGAGGCGTATTTTTCCCTTGTCATCGGTCAAGTAACAGAGTCGGTCGCAGTCGTCGGACGGAAGCTCGTCCCAGGCGCACAGCCGCGCGGTAGTGTCGATCCAATGCGTTTTATCGGCGATTTGAACGGCTAGGATGGCGTGCGTGCCCCAAGGAGAGGGTAGGTCCGCTGAAATCTGCCCATCATCGAGCGTGCCGAGCGTCACCAGTTCGACAGCGATGCCCACCTCGCGAAGCATGACGGCAAGTAACTGGCTGGAGTCCTTGCAATCGCCGGCACGATTCTCAAGTACCGTCTGAGGTTTGTGCGGCGTGTAGTCGTGTTGATGGCCTGCCGACAGGTAACGTACGTTACGGCGAACATAGTAGGTCAGGGCGCGGGCTTTCTCTTGGGGCGTTTTAAGCCCGCGCGTCGTCTCGGCCACCACACGGCGTACCTTATCGGTACATTCCCAACAAGTCGCCCGAATCTTGGCTTTCCAGCGTCCCACCTCTTCCCAGGTTCCGAACGTCGAGACCTGCACACTCGGACGCATTTCCTCCCGGGACGGTAGATTCTCGTCCTTCGGTGGGGCCGGACAGTCGCGTGCTTGCCAACGATGGTCCATCAGCCCTTCGCCTTTTGAAGTCGAGGCAATCACCTTGATCGGGAGCAATCCCTTGGTTGTTACGGCCTTCAAGGTTGTCCCTAGCGGCACGAGAACACGTAGTTCGTCGAGCCGAATCGGATAGGTCGCGTCGCCGAACGAATAGCGTTGAAAAAAGCGGCCGTCATGTTCGGGATTTTTACCGCGTACCGACCATTTAGCCTCGATGACGTCGCCGACTTCCAATCCGGGGAACGATACGACGAGCTGCTTGTCCGAGTCATACACCTGAAAATCGGTAGCCACGTCGCGGAGGTGAACGTGCTGCGGTTCGACCTCAACCGTTTTACCGTTGAACTTATGAATGCGTGCGACGTGGAGCGTGAGCTTTTGATAACCGGGAGTGTACGAGATGTGGCGAAACTCGCCGAGATTCTCGATGGCCTTGCGACTGTTGAGCCGTGTCACTTCGTGCGTGGTCGTCTCGATGGTGCCGTCAGGCTCGATGCGGTAGGTGGAGCCACTGTATAGAACAATCGCGACGGAATCATCGAGTAGATCCTTAGGGATCGTCTTCACCTCTTTGGCGTCGAAACGGTAAGGACTTGGCTCACGCGACGGCCCACGAGCCACCGGCCAGCCTTCAACGCCGTTAACGCTCGGAACGAGAGCAAGCAGCAACCAGGCTAGCATCTGAAGCCTCCCCAGGGCGTATCGTTTCCATTCTGACGAAACAGATCGCCGAAGACAACCACCGGAGATAAGGCACGACCCTCTTTCTCATCAGCTCGTGTCCTTCCTATACTGTCGAAATGACATGGGACATTCGACAGCAACTCGACGCCTTCTCTCGCTCGCCGGGACAGTGGTCTCTCGGGGCGGCAAGGCGATACTGCCGTTGGGTTGCCAATACGCACTACGAGAATTTCAGCGTCGCGTCCCTGTTTTTGCCGCGTCGGTTGCTACCGCATTTTCACGCCGTCTACGCCTACTGCCGTTGGGCCGACGACCTCGCCGACGAGACCGGACCGGACGCGCCGCGTCTGCTGGGGTGGTGGCGCGAATCGCTTCTGGCTTGTTACGCCGTCGAAACCCTGGCGAGCGGGGCGTCTGAACGCCCCGGAGGTCCCTTAGAATCAACCACTGGGGCGTTTACACGCCCTGCTCGCCCGCAAACCGGGGCGGCGTTTGGACCCGCTCGCCTTCCCCCGTCGCACCCCGTATTCGTGGCGCTGCGTCCCACGATCCAGCGTTTCTCCATCCCGTCGCAGCCGTTCCTCGATCTGCTCTCAGCGTTCGAGCAAGATCAGTACGTCAAAGAATACGACAATTATACTCAATTACGCGATTACTGCCGCCGTTCCGCTGATCCGGTCGGGCGGTTGGTTTTGTATCTATTCGAGTGTCACGACTCCCAGAATGCAACACGATCCGATTCGATCTGCACTGCATTGCAAGAAGCGAACTTCTGGCAAGACGTGGCACGTGATCGGGCCGTAGGGCGCGTCTACCTGCCGCGTGAAGATCGCGAACGGTTCGGTGTGAGTGATGACAACCTAACATCAGGGCAGGTCACGCCGGCATTTCGCGAATTATTGCGGTTTGAGGTCGCCCGTACACGGCTCGGCTTCGACGCAGGCGAACCGTTGGTCAGTCGGGTTCCCGACGAATTTCGCCCCGAACTGGAACTATTCATCGCCGGAGGCCGGGCTATCCTCGACCGCATCGCCTCTTGTAGCTATGACGTGTTGACGGCTCGCCCCGCATTATCAAAAGTTGAGAAAGCAAAACTCGTCCTAGCAGCACTGGGACGCAAGGCGGCTCGAATGATGGGGATTCATTCGTGAATGTTGCGACGGCTCATTCCTACCGTTGGTGTGAGCAGATCGCCCGCCGTGCGGCGAAAAATTTCTATCCTGCATTTCGTCTTCTGCCTTTGGTCCAACGTCGTTCGATGTGTGCCTTGTATGCCTTTCTGCGTGTAGCCGACGATCTGGCCGACTCCGACGATCCGCCGGGCATCAAACGCCGCGACCTGGCCGAATTGCGTCGCGCACTGCATGAGCAAAGAGAGGGGCACAGCGCTGGACGGAGTAAGGACGGCGCACCACAACATCCCGTCGCTAACGCTTCCGGCTCCGACAGCGTGCTGGCGGGTTTCCCCCTGTTTCCCGCGTTATACGACACCATGCAGCGCCACGGCGTTCCCGTGCAGCTACTCGACGAAGCATTGGACGGCGTCGAACAAGACCTCACGGTCTGCCGCTATGAGACATACGCCGATTTATCGCGATATTGCTATCTAGTGGCGGGCACGGTAGGGCTGTGCTGCGTGCGTATCTGGAGTGCGGCAACGCCAGCCCCCAGAACAAACGCGACGACAAGAAAGCCGAGTGCGGATTGGTCCCTTGCGACGCTTTCGCCGACGCCGCTCGCCACGGCAGCCGGACAGGCGTTGCAGTTGACGAACATCCTGCGCGACGTGGCAGAGGACATCGAACGCGAACGTGTCTACCTCCCCGCTGAAGATTTGCAGCGATTCGGTGTAACGGTCGAGAGCCTACGGCGTCGCCAGTGTGACGAGCGATTCCGCGCCCTGATGCGTTTTGAGGCGCAACGGGCCTACGAGTGCTACAACGAAGCGGCCGCGTTGGCCCCATACCTACCCCCACCAGGGCGGGCGGTTTTTCTCGTTTTGACCGGAACCTATCGCGCGCTGCTGGACGAGATCGCCCGCCGTAACTATGACGTGTTCACCTCGCGCGTTCGCCTACCGCGCTGGTATAAACTATGGCTCGCGGCCCGCGCCCTTCCGGTGCGCTACGGCCTGTGGGACTAAAGTGGAGACAAACCATGCGACTGGCTACCATCCTCACCCCCAACGGCCCAACGGCCGCCATCTATCAGGACGGGGCGTACACGGAACTACCTGGACAGAGCGTGCGCGGGTTGTTGGCCCGTGACTCGTTCAATGCCCAAACCGGCGCGACTCATGCGGCTGACAAGGTGAAACTGTTGGCCCCGATTCCTGATCCACCCAAGATTATCTGCATCGGACTGAACTACCGCGATCATGCTGCCGAAACCGGCGCGGCTATCCCGCGTGAGCCGGTCGTGTTCTGCAAATTTCCCACGGCGTTGATCGGTCAGGACGAAGCGATCGTTCTTCCGAAAGTCAGCCAGAAGGTCGATTTCGAGGCCGAACTGGTGTTGGTAATCGGTCGCGGCGGTCGGTACATCCCCCGCAGCGAGGCCATGCGTCATCTGGCCGGATGTGCGGTCGGGCACGATGTGTCGGCTCGCGATTGGCAGCACAAAGACGGCAACCAGTGGTTGCTAGGCAAGACGTTCGACACATTCGCCCCGGTCGGCCCGCATCTCGTGACGATGGACGAGGTGGGCGATCCACACAACCTGGGCATCCGCCTGCGAATTAACGGCGAGACGTTGCAAAATAGCCGAACCGATCAACTCATTTTCAAGGCCGACGAGCTGATCGAATATGTTTCCAAAGTGGTGACGTTGCAGGTGGGCGACCTGATTTTCACCGGAACACCACCGGGGGTGGGGGCCGCTCGCAAGCCTCCCGTCTGGCTCAAAACCGGGGATATAGTCGAAGTAGAGATTGATAAGCTCGGCGTATTGCGTAATCCGGTGGTTGCAGAGTAAAGACCAACCAGAGCCGTCGCTTACGCTTTCGGCTCTGAAACTACCACGGCTGTCATCCTGCTGGGGTCATGGCTGCTTCGAGGAGCGGTTTGCCGGAAGGCACTTCCAGGGCCGATCCTCGCGGAGTAAGGAAGTCCCACTCGTTGGGAACCGTCGCCGCGTTCGTGTCTTTGTGGATGACACGAACGCGGCTGGCGATCTCGACTAACTCGCGCAGCAAGACAGTGCGCGTCCCCGGATGTTTTGCCGCTCCGACAGCACCCGAATCGAGCTTAAAGTTCTCGGCCCCTTCCATAGGAACGCCTTTGGTTGTTAAGCACAAGACACGCCCGCCGTGGATTGGTGTCGGACCAACCGGGTCCAAAAACAACAGTAAATCGACCGCTGCGCCTTCAGCTTCCAGTTTTCGAGCTAGTTCGCCCGCTAGGTGGGAGCCGCTGGCGTGGCCGACGATCGCGAAACGGGCGTCGGGTTCGCGTCGGCGGGCAGCCTCAAACGCGGCGATAAAGCCTGCTTTTTGGCCTAGTTGCCCCGCATAGGTTTTGATGAACCCCTGGTCGATCACCTCCGTCCGCAGCGAATGCAGTCCGGCGAAATCGACTGGTCCGCTCACGAACGCGACATGAACCCGATTTTTCGCAGGCAGCGGCATCGCTTGTGCTGCCTGCACTTCCAAGGGCACCGGAGCGGGAGCAGATTGTTGGAGATGAACGCACCCCGTTGACAACCCCAACAATGCCAACGCCGTTAATTTTCTGGAATTGCCCATTGCCCCACCTCCGTGGCGGTTGTGCTGGTTCTCCTATTTGTACCATCGTCTTTCGATGCCTATTTGCTGAAATCGAACTGTATTTCCTTATTTATCAATTGTGAGGATAGCCTCATTTACTCAAGATGGGAAAAAAGGGAAGTCAGCCACAGATAGTTGAGATTGATTTGACCGATCACTTGCTCTACAGCAATCTACCGCGAGGAGGGCTTCAGCTATGTTGTCTGCACTATTCTTCGTGCTGCCGGCAATGGTCGGACTCGGAGCCGCGCCCCCGGAGCGACTTTCCGCCGACCTAGCGCTTACGCTCAAGGATTTGCTGTTAGGAGCGTTGCCGACCCCGCTTTATGAGGATGCGAAAAACTGGAACCTGCAAAGGAAGAACCTTCGCGGTCAGTTGAAGAACGACGGCAAATGGTGGAAACTGCGGATCGAAGCCCGCGATCCGGCGACGCGGTTGGTCGTTCAAGTACGCGATTTACAACCGGGAGGGAAAAACCGCCAGACGTTCAACGTCTACCTTACTATGGACGCCGGAATTCTGCTGGAAAGGCAGACATGGCTCAGCGGTGTGCGTTTGTATTCCGGCAGTACACGGGCGCGAGTGAAGCTACAACTTAGCCTTGCCTGTGAAGTGGTGACGCGGTTGGAAACCGTCAAACCTGCCTTGTTTCCTGATCTGATCATGCGAATCCGGGTGGTTCATAGTGACTTCCGTTTTCAGGATGTCGTCGTGGAACACACGGTAGGCGTCGGTGGGGACGCGGCGGAGATTATCGGCGATACGATTCTCAGTCTCGTTAAGCAGATTAAACCTTCACTCGAACGGCGTTTGCTCGAAAAAGCAAACGTGGCCGTGCTCAAAGCGGCTGACAGTCGGGAGCTGCGGATCGGCCTAGGCGGAGTCAGCCGGGAGAAGAAATAAGGCAGTTCGTTTATTCTTCGAGCGAATCGGGTTCGGAAATAGCCCGGATATAGCGGGCCAACACCATTTGAATACCCAAGATACGTTGCCAATCGTTGTACGAGAGCGTCACCTGGGTCGAATCCTCATTGGGGCGAATATTCTCTGTCGCCGCTACCAAATACTTGTGCAAAAACTCAAGCGTTTCCGTCAAACGTGCAGCATTCGAGGGGCCTAGTTGATGCGGCAAGGGGGGTAGACACTGACCACCGATGTAAAATTCTTCGAGCATTCCCATGACAATCGGCCGCGACATCGTACCGGGATCCGCCATGGTTCCCGGGTCCAGGTCTTTGACTCGTTGATTGCTAAGTTGGGTTTCCATCCGAGCGCGAATTTCGGCGTCGGAACCAAACAATAATAACGATTTGCCGAGACGGATGCGGTCGCCTATATGGAGACGACGAATTTGAACGGGGTTTTCGTTGACTCGGGTGCCGTTGGTGCTGTCTAGGTCGGTGATAATTATTTCTTGGTTATCGCAGAGAATTTTGGCATGATAGCGGCTGACCCGTTCGTCATTCAGCCGCAGTACATTACCTTCTTCACGGCCAATCGTTACAGGTGTATTCATTTCGCGAAAAATGCGGCCTTTGTCAATCCCTTCAAGCACCTGAAACGTCACCGCCGGCATTGGCACGTCCTCCACGACGATGGTAATCGGCAAAGAAACCGACATGCTTCATCAAACTGCGTAATCCAGCCAGAGAGGATTATTTTTAACCCTTAAATGAAATCATATCACGCTTTCCGACTCGGGAACACATCTACGTTTCATTTTTGATTCCCACACTCGGAAAGTCAACTGGGCTTCAACCATCCGACACTCCGGCAGGTGGCGAAACCACGTCATTTGGCGTTTCGCGAATTGCCTGGTCCGCGTCCGTACTTCGTCTAACGCTTGTTCTCGGGTTATCTTCCCTTCCAGATACGCAAATAATTCCTTATATCCCAACGCCTGTGATGCTTCACGGCTCATCGGCAACCCACGCAAACGGCGCACCTCCTCAATCCATCCTTCGTCAAACATTCGGGACACACGCGCATCAATGCGGGCGTAAAGTTCCTCGCGCGGTACATCGAGGCACAAACAGCGCTGGTCGTCGTTCGCGGCAGGTCGTTGCCACTGCTCCTGCAGCCGGCTGAGCGGTTGTCCGGTGAGTTCCCACACCTCCAAGGCTCGCACGACGCGCCGGACGTTGTTCGGGTGAATGCGTTCGGCACTGACCGGGTCTAACTTCGTCAACCGGGCGTACAACTCTTCAGGCGGTTCGAGTTCCAACCGCTCGCGGATAACCGGGTCGGCTGACGGTCCATCGAACAGACCGTGCAACAATGCCTTGAGATACATGGCCGTACCGCCAACAATTAGCACTTGTTTACCGCGTTGCTCAAGGTCGTGGACAACCTGCTCCGCTCGGCCCAGCCACCAAGCCACGTTCGCTGACTGTGACGGATCCAGAACGTCAAGGAGATGGTGCGGAACTCGGGCGCGGTCGGTAGTGGACGGTTTGGCAGTGCCGATGTCCATCCCACGGTAAACGGTCATCGAGTCCATGCAAACAATTTCCGCGTCGAGTCGTTCGGCTAACTCCAAAGCCAAAGCGCTCTTGCCGGAACCAGTCGGGCCGGTGAGGATGAGACAGCGATGAAAGGGATCGGGAGTCATCGATGTATTTTACCACAACCGAAACTTATGCCTGCCCACCGCGTGTTCTATTTAATCTCTTACGCCGACCGGCGATCCTTTTGGCGTTGGTTCCGCCGGAGTTCGGCCTGACCCTGATCGACGGCCCGGACATTCTGGACGTCAGCGCGCTCTACACCGTCCAGGCACGACGCTGGGGGCTTTCGCAGAAAATCGTCACCGAGGTCGTCGAATGCCGCGAACCAGAGCGGCTGGTCGAACAACAACAACGCGGCCCGTTTCGTCGTTGGCGTCTACAGCGTGATTTTCGAGACAGCGCGAACGGGACCGAATTCACCGAACAAATCGAAGTCGAGCCTCCCAGCGGGCTGTTGGGGTTGACGTTGACCGCCGCTCGTATCGAAGCCGATATAAAAGCCGGTATCGCTTGGAGGCGCGAGCGATTACCGGCTCTAATACTCGGATCGTCGGATTGACCCGGGCGAAAGGGCCCTCAGGCAACGACGATGTTCACCAGCCCACCCCGAGCCGGGACGATGACTTTCTTGACCGTCTTGCCTTGTAAGAGAGCAACGACTTCAGGCAGTGCCATCACCGTTGCTTCTAAGGCTGACGCATCCAAACCGGCTTGGACCATAACGCGGGCCTTGATCTTCCCCGCAATCTGAACTGCAACTTCGACCTCCGTATCGACCAACAACGCAGGGTCATACACGGGCCACGGCTCATAGGCCAGCGATTGAGAATGGCCTAATGCCTGCCACAACTCCTCGGCCAAATGCGGTGCAAACGGGGCCAAGAGCAAGACCAGCGTTTCCAGCACGCTGCGCGGTCGCACGTTCAAAGGCGTCAGGTGGTTGGTCAGCTCCATCATCGCCGCGATGGCGGTGTTGAACCGCATCGCGTCAAGATCGTCGGTGACTTTCTGAATAGCACGGTGCAACTCGCGCAGTGTATCGCGTGCGGCCGGCACGTCCTGCACGGTGTCGTTCAGCTGCACTGATTCAGAGCGGTCGTCAATGAACAGTCGCCATACCCGACCCAGGAAGCGTGATACGCCGTCCACACCTCGCATGTTCCAGGGTTTCGTCGCCTCCAACGGTCCCATGAACATCTCGTAAAGCCGAAGGCTATCGGCGCCGTATTGATCGATAACCACATCAGGATTGATGACGTTGCCCCGCGACTTGGACATCTTATAAGCGCGAGCATCCACACGAATCTCGGGGCGTCCTTTGAGAGCAAATTGATCGCCGATCTTTTCGACCTGGTCTTCAGGCAGCTTGACGAGCGTCAATTCTTCCTGGGTACGGTCGTCGCGTTTGGCCGTTGCCCCATCGAACTTGACGTTCTTGCCCGACACCCACTCCCCGTTGCTTTGGAATCCGGTGAACTCCACCTCGCCGAGAATCAGCCCTTGATTAACGAGTTTTTGGAAGGGCTCGGGCATCGAGACATATCCGCGGTCGTACAGCACTTTGTGCCAGAACCGCGAGTACAGCAGGTGCAATACGGCGTGTTCCGCTCCACCAACGTAGAGATCGACCGGTAGCCAGTGCCGTAGCTTCTGCGGGTCAGCGAATGCCTTTTCGTTCTTCGGGTCAATGTAACGTAGATAATACCAGCACGACCCCGCCCATTGCGGCATCGTGTTCGTCTCGCGTTTGTAGCGTCTGCCGTTCCGCGTCACGTTGACCCATTGCGTCGCTTTGCCCAACGGCGGTTCTGGTCTGCCGCTGGGTTTGAAGTCAGCCAGTTCGGGCAGGGTGAGAGGCAATTCCTGGGGCGAGAGCGGTTCGATCCGGCCGGTCGAGTTGCCGTCCGCGTCAATCTCGTGCAGGATGGGGAACGGCTCGCCCCAATATCGTTGACGACTGAACAACCAGTCGCGAAGCTTATAGTTCACTTTCCGCGTGCCGAGACCTTTTTCCCTTAGCCAGGCAGTGATCTTGGCCTTGGCGGTGTCGGTGGTCAGGCCGTCGAGGAGGCCGGAGTTACACGCCAGGCCGTCCTCGGTGTACGCCTCGGTCAGTACGTCGGCCGTGCTGCCCGTGCGGCTGAGCCACTCCAGCGAAGGCGTCACAACGGTGCGTATCGCTAGACTGAACGTTTTCGCAAACTCGAAATCGCGCTCGTCGTGAGCGGGCACAGCCATGATCGCGCCGGTCCCGTAGGTAGCCAGGACATAATCGGCGATCCAAACGGGGATTCGTTCGCCGTTGACGGGGTTGACCGCATAGGCCCCTGTGAAGACACCGGTCTTGGTCTTGGCCAGCTCAGTGCGTTCAAATTCGCTCTTGCGCGAGGCGGCCAGTTGGTAGGCTTCGACAGCGGCGCGTTGTTCAGGGGTGGTGATGGACGGTACCAAAGCGTGTTCGGGTGACAGCACCATATAGGTCGCGCCGAACAGAGTATCCGGGCGAGTGGTGTAGACGCGAATCGTCGCGCCGCCAGACAGGGCGAAATCGACTTCGGCCCCTTCGCTTTTGCCTATCCAGTTTCGTTGCATTCCCTTGATCGAGTCGGACCAATCCAACCCGTCGAGGTCTTCGATCAGTCGTTCGGCATAGGCGGTGATGCGCAACAACCATTGACGCAACGGCATACGGACGACGGGATGACCGCCGCGTTCACTTTTGCCGTCGATGACTTCCTCATTGGCCAACACGGTGCCCAGCGCGGCGCACCAGTTGACGGGAACCTCGGCCTGATAGGCGAGACGTTTAGAGTCGCGATAGCGGGCGATGGCGTCTTCGCCAACGACCCCGGGCGGAATCGGCAATTCACTAATGGGGCGGCCTTTTTTGGCGTCGTGGTCGTACCAGGTATCGAACAAGACCAGGAAAATCCATTGCGTCCACTTGAAGTAGTTGGGGTCGGTGGTATCGACCTCGCGATCCCAGTCATAGGAAAAGCCTAGCGATTGAATCTGACGGCGAAAGTTGGAGATATTCTTCTGTGTGTTGATGTGCGGATGTTCGCCCGTGTTGATGGCGTGCTGTTCAGCGGGCAGACCGAACGCATCCCAGCCCATCGGGTGCAACACATTCTTGCCGCGCATTCGCTGATAACGGCAAAGAATGTCGGTGGCCGTGTACCCTTCCGGGTGGCCGACGTGCAGCCCGGCTCCGGAGGGATAGGGAAACATATCAAGGACGTAGAGCTTAGGCCGATCCGGACTATCGGTCGTGCGGAAGGTCTTGTTGGTCAGCCAATACTGTTGCCAACGCGGCTCGATGGCTTTGGGATTATAACTCGGCATAGTTGGAGCCGACGACGCAAGTCGTCGGGTTTGTCTCCTCTGATAAAAGCGTCCGGAATCAGCTGCCAATAGTACAACATTCAAATACGGATTGTTCCCGTATTTTATTTTTTTATCCCTGTTTCAATAGTGTTCAATCCCGACGGTTCGGGAGTGTTGTGTGTGTGGCGAGCGGGGGGTGCCAACGCCCCGGTTTTGCAGCGACGGTTCACCATCAGGAAAGTCCAATTATTTTACCTCGACCACGTCCACGACGATGGCCGTGATATTATCTCGGCTACCCTGATTCAGCGCGAGTTGACATAAACCGTCGGAACATTCCTGAGCGTCGGGGTTACTTCGCATGAACGAGGCAATCTGCTCGTCGGGTACGACGCCCGTAAGCCCGTCCGTCGCCAGGAGAAAGCGGTCGCCAGCCTGAATCGGCAACGATTTCACCTCTGGGCCTTCGCCGACTTCAGCCGAGCCAAGATACTTCCATAAAACATTTTTATAGCGATGATTTTTGGCTTCGGCTGCCGTGATGGTCTTGGCTTCGACCAATGCTTGAGCGATGGAGTGATCAACCGTCAATTGCTCGATTTTGGTGCCCCGGATCAGGTACACGCGACTGTCTCCCAGTCCCGTCACGTACATGATCGAGCTACCCTTGCGCCAAAGCGTGGCAACTATCGTCGTTCCCATGCTCTTGAGTTCGCGATCCAGGGCAGCCATCGCCATAATCTCGTCGTTCGTTTGTACGATACTACGGCGGATGATGGTTTTCGTCTCGTCGCTGCGTTCGACCGAAACGTTCAAATTCTTTCGCAGTTCGCGCGGTATGATCTCAATGGCGCGCTTGCTCGCTACTTCTCCGGCTGCCTGACCGCCCATCCCGTCCGCGACGAGACAGATCGTCAGGTCGGGGAACTGTTTAACGTCGAGAGAATCTTCGTTGTTCTCTCGATAATTTCCCAACAATGTACATTTGCCGATGTTCAGCGCCAGGGCCATTGGGCCACCTCGTCTTTCCACCTTGGGCATCGGACGCAGATAGCCGACGATGCCGGTCGTCGGGTGAATCGCGACACTTCCGAAGTGCCTCGATTGGAGAAATGCGGACACAACGGCCCCTATGACTCCACTATACCTTCTGAAAGCATGACAAGCAACAGGGTCCGCCCTCCGAGACTGCTCCCAAAATTCACTGTGGCCATCCGTAACGCGAAACCGGAAACCTAGAAGGAACCCCTCTTCAGACCTGCCCTCAGCGAGGGAAGCCTGGAGGGGCGAGCTTGCCAGCTCTAACGTCGCCGGTTTCTCTCGGGAGAACTTCTCATGTCCCGGCCTGTGCTTGGCTCTGCTGTTGTTTTTGCCGCTTTCTTCGGGTTGTCCGGTACTCCCGCCGTTTCGACCGGCGATGTCATCGCCCACGGTGCCAAGGGCGACAGCACCACCGACGATACCGACGCCGTTCGTAAAGCCTTTGCCTCCAAGGTCGGTGTCGTTCGCTTCCCGCGCGGTATCTACCGAATCACCAAAACCATCGAAATACGTCTCGATGAGGTCGGCTTCACCGCCATCGACGGCGGCGGCGTTGCCCGCATCGTCATGGCCGGGCCGGGTCCGGCGTTTCGCTTTATCGGCACCCACGACGGTACCGCCGCGCCGCGTACCATCAAACCCAACGTGTGGGCCAATCAGCGCACCCCTACCGTCGATAACCTCGAAATCATCGGCGACCACCCCGAAGCATGTGGCGTCGAAGCGACTCGCACCATGCAACTGACCATCTCGCGCCTCAGCGTCCGCAACTGTTTGCACGCCATTCATCTCACTCATCGCAATCGCAACGTCCTCATTGACGCCTGCCATCTTTATCACAACCGCGGTATCGGCATTTATTACGACGATGTCAGCCTTCATCAGTCCAATATCGTCGGCTGTCACATCAGCTACAACGCCGGCGGTGGCATCGTCTGTCGCAAGGGCGATGTACGCAACGTCCACATCACCGGCTGCGACATTGAGGACAACGTCAGCGAGTCCGGACCGCCCACCGCTAATGTCCTCATCGACGGCCGCGACAGCCTCCACGGCACCGGAGAAGTCGCGATCACCGGCTGTACCTTGCAGCATGGC
>RGDT01000084.1 GCA_009918525.1 Planctomycetia bacterium | reverse complement strand
CGCTCTCTATCCGGCCGATGACCGTACCCCGATGCCCGACGGTGTCGCGGTCGGCCACTTCCTTATCTTTGTGTGAATCGGTAAAGAGTCGGGTCCACGGACGGCTGAAGACGGTCTGTAGGTCCGCTTCCTTGGTCGCACGTTCTGCCGGATCGAGTCGCCCATCGATCAATTGACGGTAGTAATCGGTGGTTGTGGCGACATACAGCGGACTTTTCTTGCGTCCTTCGATTTTGAAGCACGAGACGCCGGCCGTCCGCAAGGCCGGCAGATGATCCGGCAACGCCAGATCTTTCATCGAGAACGGAAAGCCCGTGCGGGGATCGCGTTTAACCGGCGAGCCATCGCGCAGCGTTTCGGGTGCCCCGACAACCGTGTACGAATCGCGACACGAATAAGCGCATTTACCTCGGTTTCCGCTACGACCCAAAGTCTGCGAGCTAAACAGGCACAGACCGCTATAGGAATAACACAAGGCACCGTGGATGAAGACTTCCGTCTCGATGCCGGCAGGGGAAGCATTAGCGACGGCGTTGCCGAGATGTGCAACGCCGTCGCTAATGCTTCCCGCTCGGACGGAAGCAAAACGGGTAATGTCTTCCACTTCCTCGGTCGTCAATTCGCGAGCCAGCACAACGCGCCGAAAGCCCATTTGGCGTAGGACGACGGCACCGGCGCGGTTATGAACCGCCAATTGGGTGCTGGCGTGTAATTCCATTTGCGGAAAATGTTTTCGGGCGAGATAGTAGACTCCGAGGTCTTGAAGGATAAGGGCGTCAACGCCCATCGTGTCTAGGGCAGCGAGCGTTTCGAGTAGTTCGGGTAGTTCGTCGTCGCGGATGAGGGTATTGAGCGTCACAAACACCCGCCGACGAGGCGTCAGCGCATGAGCATAGGCTAACACTTCGGACAGCTCGTCCAGCGTGAAATTCTCCGCTTCCGCCCTGGCGCTGAATTTCTTCAATCCCAGATAAATCGCGTCGGCCCCATAATGAAACGCGGCAAACGCGGCATCGGGTCCACCCGCTGGGGCCAGCAGTTCGACAGGATCCGATGACTCGGGCACAGAGCCGTAACCGTCCGTGACAGCGAATCGGGGCGTTGACACCCCCCGCTCGCCTTCGGCGTATTCTCCTTGGGGGGCATCAGGTTGCGGAGCTTCTACGGCACGCGAAGGGCGAAGCCCGTTCCATTCAGCAACGACATCGGCGACAAGTGGCAATTTCATGGTCACACTCTGCATCTGGGCGTTTTGCTTCTATCATACAAACGAGGAGTATCCCTGTGAAACGCACTGCTTGCCTCGCTCGTCAAACGGGCGAAACTAAAATCGAACTAACGCTCCATCTCGACGGCACCGGCATAGCCGATGTTCAAACGGGCGTCGGCTTCTTCGATCACATGCTGACCCTGTTAGCCCGTCATTCGCTTTTTGATTTGCGCGTACGGGCTGACGGTGACTTACACGTTGAGCCTCATCACACGGTTGAAGATGTCGGCATCTGTCTGGGACAGGCTCTCAAGCAAGCCCTCGGCGACAAGTCCGGCATCCGCCGCTATGGCGATGCCACGGTGCCGATGGACGAGACACTCGTCACTGCCGCCGTAGACCTGAGTGGCCGTCCGTTCTGCGTATGGAAAGCCGACGTACCACGCGAGATACTAGGTACATTCGGCTCGCCACTGGCCGAAGAATTCTGGATCGCGGTCAGCTCGGCGGGGGCCTTTGCCTTGCATGTCGTGCTGCACCACGGCAAAAATACTCATCATATCATCGAGGGGATATTCAAGGCTTGCGCCCGGGCACTGCGAGCAGCGGCGGAGTCGGACCCGCGCTCGCCGGGGGTGCCTTCGACAAAAGGCGTTCTTTGAGGCTAGGCATCTCCACGACACAAATATCGCCCAAGCCCAGAGCCGTTTCGCCCATGATTTTTCGTAGCGGTTTCATCAGCCAGGGTGGCACGCCGGACAGGTCGCGCAGCCCGAGCCGCACCTCGCGCGTAATGACCACCTCGGGCGGCAGAAGTTGCTTCAGCCCCGCCAAGGACGAGCGATGCGTGCACAAAATCACCGTGCGCGGCTGGACCCGTACCAGCGTTCGTAGTTCTTCGATGTCCTTGGACCGAAAGACTCGCAGATCGCGACGGCCCAGATAGAATGCCACCGAATCACAATTCCGCGGATAGCACACAACACTCGCGGCCGGATCACTGCACAACTCGACCACGGCTTCGGGCCGTGATAGAGGCGAGCGATAATTGGCATAGCACGGAAGCGCGACGAGATTGATACCAAGTGTTAATGCAAAACTCGCCAGTCCAACCGAGACGAAGGCGGGGGAGCGATCCCAGCCTGTGCGAGTCACAAACACACCCACCACCAGAGCCAAGGACGGCATCGCCGGGAGGATATACGTCGGTAGTTTGCACGCCGACAAGGTGAAAAAGCCGACACACCACAAGGCGGAGAACCAATGGAAGCCCATTTCGCGAGTTCGTGCAGGAGCATCAAGGCGCGACAGGAGAAATCGCGTGAACGGTACCGCCAACAGCGACACGGGCAGCAGCAACCCAACCAGCACAGGGCCATAGAACCACACACCGCGAACGTGTATTCCCGGAGCGAGGAAGCGTTGTACGTTGTGTTCCCAGAAAAAGTACGAGACAAACTCCGGCTGACGCACCCCCAAGGCGACGAACCACGGAACACTCAGTGCCAAGGCCATTCCGAAATACCGCCCCACACGAGCGACGGTCAGCACGGAGGCAAACAATACCAACGGCGGCGCGATGAGAAACAAAATCACCGGACCCTTGGTGAGAATACCCAAGCCACAGAAGAGGGAGGAAGTGAACCACCAAGAATCGGAAAACCGCTGGCCGCGAACCGCCTCCAAGGCAGTCAGGAGAGTGAGCGTCGTGCAGAGCGTTAGCAGGCCGTCGAGAATGAGCAGTCGCGACGTAAGGATATAGCCGGGAGCGAGGGTTAACAGAAGAGCAGCAACGAAGGCTGAGCGGTCGCCAACCGATCGTCGGCCGAGTAGGTACACGGCCAAAAGCGAGGCGTGCAGCGCGAGAACGGGAACGAGACGAGCCTGCCACGCGCCGACGCCGAAAAGTTGGTACGAAAAGAGCACAAGCCAGTAGAACAGCGGCGGCTTATCGAGATAAGGTTGGCTTTGGAGCGTTGGCAGGACAACATCGCCCCGCTGCAGCATTTCACGCGGAATCTGAGCGTAACGACTCTCGTCCGGTTCAAAGAGCGCGAACCCTAAACACGGATAAAGCAGTAGACCGGGAACGATGAGTAGCACGACGAGATAAACCGGGTTTATTGGTCCGACATCGGTCGGGCCGCGAGAGGGGAATAGGAGGCGACTCCAGATGTGTTGGATCGCGGCGGGAATGGAGTCGGGAACGCGGTCCATGCGAAGCACCCTCCCTGGGCGGCGTAGATGATGCCACAACCAGGGCAGTTCGGTCAACCGCAGCGCCGCTAACATGGATCGGATGAACCGCTACGATGCCCGTCGCGCATCGTCAGAGTCAGAGCCACAGCTTCGGCGAAACGGAGAGCAGGAAGGGTAGAAGGGCGGCTCGCCCCTCTGGAGCCACAGAAACGCAAATTGTTTTGCACGCCTCACCATCACTGAAATTTCTGGCTTTGAACCCTGTGGAACCGGATCGAAGCAGAAATTTCACTCATCCAGAAAAAATCGGCAAGAAAAATGTCAAAATTTTCGGCGCACGCAAAAAAGGCAAGCTATGCTGGCATTGAAGTTAAATATTTACCTCGCCCCGACGCCTTGATGACATGGTGACTACCAGACAACAACAATCGTTAAATGATTCGTTGTCCCCCAACGACGAACCTATTTTGGGTTATCGTTTAATCGAGCCACTTGGTCGCGGAGGGTTCGGGGAGGTCTGGAAATGCAATGCTCCGGGTGGTTTATGCAAGGCAATGAAAATTGTTCGCGGGGGTGGTCTCGATCAATCGATCTGTAATGCAGAACAGGAACTACGAGCCCTTAACAGTATTAAGTCCATACGCCATCCCTTTCTTCTCAGCACCGAAAGGGTCGAACGAGTCAATGGCGATCTTTTCATCGTGATGGAGTTGGCCGACCGGTCGTTGCATGATCTGCTGGTTGAGTATCAACAGAAAAATCAACCGGGTATCCCCCGTTGGGAGCTAATTTGCTATCTGCGTGAAGTCGCTGAGGTTCTCGATCTTCTGAATCACGAGTATGGCGTCAAGCATCTCGACATTAAACCACGAAATATATTTCTCGTCGGAAAACACGTGAAAGTTGCCGATTTTGGTCTAGCCGCAACTTTGTCGGAATTAGCTGTCTCTTCCAGTACCCGAGGATCGATGGGAGGACTCTCGCCCCTGTATGCCGCTCCGGAAACCTTTAACAATCAAGTCACTCTTTATAGCGATCAATACAGTTTAGCTGTCACGTATCACGAACTACTGACGGGCGAGCCAGTCTTCAAATCGAGCAATTACAACCAACTCGCCATGATGGTGTGCAACAAGGAACCAAGCTTGAACTTGGTGCCTCAAACGGATCGCGCGGTGCTGGCACGTGCCTTAGCCAAGGACCCAAATCAACGATATCCGAACTGCACCTCATTTATCGAGTCTTTCTTTGAAAGCTTCTCTTCAGGTACAGGACCGGACACGCTGCCCAAGCAGTCAGCTGGGTCATCTACTTCGTTCGAGTTGCAACTACTAGCGGACCAGTCAACGACTGCGGACAAACCGGAAGTCGCCCAGACCAATGGCCCGGGGAATAACGGCTCCGGAACCTTTCGCCGTAAAAGCCGGATCTTGCCTGCGGTTCGGCCAAGTACAATGCAAGGCGATGAGGGGTTGTCATCCTACCAGCTGCTCGATTCCCTTGGACGCGGGCCAACGGGCGACCTATGGAAAGCCTGTGGGCCAGGTGGTCAGCTCTATCTACTGCGGTTTATCCCGCTTTCCGATGGCCCTCTGATTCCGATGGTGCTCAAACGATTGATGTCGATACAGCACCCTTCATTGCCCCGATTAAAAGTATTATCGGACGGTCCCGGCCGGGTGGCATTGGTGAGCGAAACGGGAACCAGTACCTTGTGGGAGCGGTTCCGCGAGTGTCAAACTTCGGGATTGACCGGCATTCCGCGTACGGAACTTCTTGCTTATCTCGCGAATGTCGCTGAATCCCTCGATGAACTATATCACCAATATCAAATTCAACACCTGATGCTCTCCCCACGCAACCTGGCTTTTCAGTCGGCTTCGCCCTTGTTGCTGGAGTATGGCCTAGCCGATCAACTCTGGATGCAACAAGGCATGTCACTGGCTCAATTGAACCCTCGTTATAGTGCAACCGAAGTCTTCAATGGGTTAGTCAGCGACGCCTGCGATCAGTATTCGTTGGCGTTGATTTATCAAGAGCTACTGGTGGGCGTACACCCTTTCCGCCACCTCAACACCCGCCAATCGTTATTGCCTCGAAAGGGAACGATGCCCGACGTGGCCTTGCTGCCTGGTCCCGATCGTCCTGTTGTCTTGCAGGCTTTGTCTGACGAACCAGAACGAAGGTTCCGCTGTTGCCGGGATTTTGTGTCCGCTTTGGAAGAGGCTTCGGCGGCTGTCACACACGCTACGGTTGCGACATCGGCCCAAGGTTTCGGTGAACGCCATTCTCGTTTCTATCCAGCAGCCGAAGCCATCACGCCGGTTCGACCTCCCTGGCGCTGTGAACTGGACCCGATTGTCACCACAGCATCGCGTGGCCACGAGGTATGTACCGTCGGCTCGCTCAACTTTCTATCGGTTCCCAACGGTAGCCTGGAACATCGCGCCTGGGCTAGACTTCCGTCGGGTATGGCGCGACTCAAACTCGATGGATTTCGGGAGCATTGGCAGGCAGAGGAGAACCAAGCCGACGGGCGGCGTTTTGTCATGCAGATTCAAACGCCGGCTAACCTGTGGGATCGTTGTTTAGGTCGTTCCCCTGGGATACAAGTCGAGGTTCGTGTGGGCAGCGTGGACCTCTCGACCGGATTGACGCCCTTACGCATCGTCCTTCGTCCGACTGATTCGAGCGCTAGTCGAACAGAGAAAGTGATTTCCGAACTGTGCCCAACGGTTCTGGCGAGTATTCAGACCTATTTACACAGTCAAGCGGACAAGTTAAATCAAGAACGCTTCCTATACAAACAACCAGTCATTATCCAACCTAATGGATCGGCCATGACCTTTGAGGGCCAGACTCGAGATATTGGGCGAGAAGGGCTTTGTGCGTATGTGAAACAACCCATCTTACCCGGAGCCGTCAGCGTATCCATCCAGACATCGAAAACGACTGCGGCCGTTATTCCCGGGCGAATTATAGATTGTACGCCAAATGGTAATCATTTCGAGGCAGAGGTGCTATTCGGCTGACAATAAAAAGCCGTCGCTAACGCTTCCGGATCTGCCGGCATTTACCGAGCCAAAAGCGTCAACGACGCCGTTCAAAAACAAGTACGGCGAATAGGATCTAGCATCACGGAACAACTCGGATACTGTTCACCGTCAAGACGTTACGTCTTGCTTGACCGTGATACCATAAGCTCCCGGTGACTTCCACCTCGCGATTGAGCCACGCCTCCAAGTTGATCTGGGTACCACTACTGATAGCGTAGCCTGCCTCCTGATAGATGCCGCGTGATAAAACATCCATTCGGTAGGTCGGCTTGCCGTCGATACTCCAGCCGGCTCGAGCCAGTCGTACGCGGTAAGCCCCTGGATTGGTTGGCGATCCTGCTGCTTGACCCGATGAGTTGGAAGTGCTGGTCTTCGTTGTGGATGATGAGATCGTTGCACGAGGATTAGCTCGATTCATCTGTTGTAGCCAAGCAGCTTGTTGCAGGGCTGCTGCAGAGAGTTGCGGGTGCGAACTAGCTGTCCGCGCTCCCAATGCCGCATAGAGACGAATCGCTTCCGGATAGTTGTGCTGGCGTTCAGCGGCGGCCGCTTCGGCCCATTCTTGTTCGGGTGTTCGATTGTCATTTGCCGAAGGATGTTTCGGGGCGGGAAGAGGCCCTGTGGATGGTGGGACAGGAGTACTCGCGGCAGCAGTGAAGGTTGTACCGGTTGCCGATGATTCCAAGGCCGCAGCGAGTAGGTAGCGAACTTCACTCGGCGGCGGTTCAATCGGCATCCAGTAACCTTCAGCATCTTGCAGCGGTGGGCCAATACTCACAACCTGTGTGCCTTCTTTAAGCCTAGCCCCGGCAATGTCGGGTCGGCGATTACTGAGAATTTCACTGCCAATGAAGACAGGTATAAGCTGATTTTTCAGTGCAACAACGGCATAATTCGGCTGATTAGACGCGATACGGTCAAGAAAACGCACGTTAATGTAACTGAACGATCCAAGCGGCGGCTTGATCTTCAACCATCCTCCTGGGCACTCTTCGATTATCTCCACTTTGGTCCCACGTCGAAGACGATTGGTGACGTAGAACTTATCACTCTGACCAGCACGCACATCGGCCACGTCAGCCTTGACGATCCCCTCGCGCTGTGCCGATGCGAGTAGCAAAAGACCGAGAAAGGGTACCATGGCTACTCTCCCGTTGATGGACAGACAAGTCTCTTCATCAACGCAAATCGTGGGGAAAGTTAAGTATCGAAATCTTAACCCGCCGATGAGGATTCGCTATCAACTTTGTTCCCTTCGGAACGTGTCGCTGCCGAACCTAAAAGAATCGTCCTTCATAATGGCTAAATTTTCTTTTGCCTGGTCTGCTTATAGCGAAGGGGCAAATGGTGACAAGCTCAACTCATGGGAAAATTCGCGATCCTGTCCTGGTAAACGTGAGCGTTGACAAACCCCGCTCGTTGGCTTTTCTTCTCGTGTCGCGATCCCTAGCGCGATAACTTGACACTCTCAAGAATTGCTCGCAGCTCCGGCTCCAACCTTGTAAACTTTGTTTGGGGAGCGTAAATACGCACGAGGTAGGTTGGCCTGGAAGGGTTTCGCTCTCCTTTGCGGCGTAGGGCCACGATCACGAACTGCCACGACCGGTTTCCGCGTCGGCTCTCGAAGGTCCATTCACGTCCTTCCGTATCCTCTTCAAGATCCAAACGACGAGTGGACAGTTGCTGAGTCGGTATTCTTCCTCCCCCACGCGGTGGAAAGGGTATCATCGGATGATTCAATACCACTTCGGGAGCCTGCCCGCTTAGTTCGTCCAAAATCCACTCGCCTATCTCGGTCAATGGCCGGTCACCTTTGCCGTCCACCTTGCGAACATCAACAAACGCTCGTTCGTCGATCCGCCCGAGCAACAGTTGAGTATCCCTCTGCAAATCACCTACGGACGGATCGCTAAACTGGTTGTTGGTTGCTCGTCCCCATTTCCCCTTCGGTCGGTTCAGCGTTAACGCTCCATCGGCCGTACTCAACACATCAGAGCCTGAGGTGTCGATCTGAAGGGCGAGCACTTGGTAACGAAGCCAGGGACCGATCGGCAGCGCACTCGGTTTCCAATAGGCGAATAGGGTGAAACACGTCAGAACGACACCTAAACCGATGGCGATCATCGCCGGCCGCATCCCCGGTTGGCGACGAATCAACGACCAGGCCGCGAGCGTAACTCCTGCTAACGTACCGGTGATGGTGAACGCCCCCAACAGGATGAGAGCCAGTGAAACTAGCACCATCCACGAAGGCCGCTCGATGACAAGTTTTTGACGGCCACCCGGCGCACGAACAACCGCTCCGCAGTCGGGACAGGGCAGTTCACGACCAGCCCATTCCGAATCGACCTCAAAGCGTGCGCCGCAGTCGCATGTAAGTATGATGGTCATACTAATTGGAGTAATGACTTCGCTCTTTGGAGACCATTTTTTCCTGTCGCTCTTGTCACAATTCTTGAGACATGGTATGTCCGCGGCCATGCACGCGGGATCCCATGCCGATTATCAGGTTGAAGTGGACGTCTTTCGAGGGCCACTCGACTTATTATTATATCTGGTCAAGCGCGAAGAAGTGGACATTTTGGACATTCCCATCGCGCGAATTGCTGATCAGTTCAAGAAATATCTCGATGTGTTGCATCTTATTGATGTTGAACGAGCGGGCGACTTTCTCGTCTTGGCCTCTACGCTCATGGAAATCAAGAGCCGTATGCTCTTGCCGCGACCAGAACCGTTCGCCGACGAAACCGACGACCCTCGTCGCGAACTGGTTCGGCAACTACTGCTTTACAAAAAAATCAAAGAAGCCGCCTCAGCCCTGGAACGCCTCGAAGAAGAACACCACCTTCGATTGGCTCGTACTGCACCGTCTTCGGCCAAGGAACGCGTCCCTTCGGCTTTGGCACCCGTCGAACTATGGGACCTCGTTAGTGCGTTCGGGCGATTACTCCGCGAGACGGCCGCACAGCAACCGCACTCCGTCCAGGTCGATCACACGCCGTTGCATGTTCATATGGGCAATATCCTGGCCGCCTTGCGTGTGGCGGGCGAACTTTCGTTGACCCGATTGTTCACTCCTCCCCACACGCGATCTCGGCTCATCGGGTTGTTTTCAGCCTTACTCGAATTGGCCAAGAGTGGCGACATCATCCCGACTCAACCACAACCGCTGGGCGAAATCTACCTTCGGCTCGGAGAGGCTCAAAAATCGGAGCCGCAAGCGTGTGCGAAGAGTGCGTCCAGTTGAACTCTCCCGTGGCTCCGAATGTGTTGCTGTAGCTCGCCTTCAAGATGTTCGATATGTTTCTCGACTTCGGTGAAAGGTAGGGAACTGCCTCCCTCGGCTCGAACCCAGTTGATTACTTGCCGACATATTTTTTCGCCGTCATCCATACCTCTGTGATTTTGCCATGAATTGTCCTCAAATCCTTTGGGTCGGGCGTTGACATGACGAAATAAACTCGCCGCCTGGATCAAGGTTAATTCGCTGTCAAGCAGTCGTGCGATGATGGCCACCTTGACCTTGATCCGGCGGCGAACGACGTCGCTCCGTTCACTTGGTTCGCTCACAAGTTCCATCATCCGAGCGGCACTTTCACGAGCCGGCACTCCTGTTAATACTTGAGGACAGACAGCCATCAAGACGGCGAGAACACTGGCGACAGCAATCAAAGCGGCTAGAATCCGCGTAGTATTTGTGGTCATTCCTGGCACTCCAAGTAGCCGGTACAAAACGGGATAGACCATTCCACGGACGAACCGAAGAATTTCCTGGCCTGATTTTTTTTGCAAGCCGGCTAGAACTTCGCACAACATTTCAACAAAAATGCGATTGCGGCAGGACCATACCCGATCGCGTTATTGCATTATCGCGGTCGCCCGCTGAGATTTGATGTGCCTTCGATGAAAAGTTGGCGTAACTCAACTTTTTCTACCAAAACGTATCAACCTCAACGGCAACCTTTGTAAGAGCAAACTTTATGCCGAGTCCTTGCAACAATGCTGACAACTATAGCTAAATCAATATCTAGCATAGGTTTAGCGGAAAAAATTGTATCAAAAATGGTTGCAGTGATCGTTTAGTTCGCCTAGAAGTGATGCACAATCTGTTGTTGATTAAGGCATGTTCAAGGGTTAACCGCATACTCGAAGGCCGACGACGCTCAGCCCTAACGCGCGAAGGAGGCAGAGCGGCGGCGGCACAAACACGAGACACTCACTATCTCATCACGACTTGCCCAATAGCTCTCTCACCAGTTCTTCGGCATCGTAGACCTTTCGCAACGATTCCAGGATCGCCCGCGCGTCCACGGATGTTGCCCGCGATTGCTCATCGTCATAGGCGAAGTCCCAACGTAGCGACTGGATATTACCGTCGAAGATGATGCCGACGAACTCGCCCGCCTGGTTCACGACCGGACTTCCGGAGTTCCCACCGATGATGTCGTTCGTGCTGACGAAATTGAATGGCACATCGAGGTTCAGTTTATCCTTTCGCATCATCCAGCTTTCCGGGAGATCGAAGGGCGAACGATTCTTGAACTCCTTCGATCGGTCGAACGCCCCAGCGATTTTGGTGAACGCCGGGATAGTTTTACCCCCCTCACGATAGCTTTTCACCGCGCCATACGACAGCCGGAGGGTGAACGTCGCGTCGGGGTAGGTGCTGGTGCCATCAGCGGCAAACTTGACCTTGGCAACGTCCGCATATGCTTGTTTGAGTGGTTCTTCCACTTGCGTTTCCATCTGCTTACGAGCCATCCGGCTATCGGGATCAACCAGTATCGCCAACAGAATCATCGGATCGGTGCTGGCTTCAATGGCTTTCTGTCCGCCCTCATAGAGTCGCTTGCGTTCGGCAACGAGCTTGAGTTTGGTTCCCGTCACCAGTTCGCGTGCCCGCTCAACCGGTGACTTCCCGGCCAGTATTTGTTTCACGATTGCGGTCTCATAACCGGCGATCCCGCACAAGAACGTCAGCGAGTCAGTCAACTTCACAATCTCGAACTCGTCATAGATCGGTTCGTTGCTGAAGAGTTGTTCGGTCAGTGTCTCCAGCCGGGCCTCGCTGTATTCAGGCAAACGGTCCTTGTTTTCCTTGGTTCGCTCCTCGGCGGCTCTTACGAGATGGCGAGCAATAGCAAAATAATCGGTGAAGAACGCCGCTCGTCCTTCCAACGCTCCGAAACGTCGGAACAATTTGTTCTTGGCCGTCTGTGCTGCCGCGATCTTCTTCCACGCATCGGCCGCACCACTCAGCTTGGGATCTTTCTGAGCCACGGCGATGAGGCGGTCCTGTTCTTTTTTCTTTTCGGCCATCAATTTGGGATCGAGCAACGCGGCCAGTCCGCCAACGCGAGCTTTTCGGCTATTTTGTACGCTGAAGAGAATGTCCTTGGCCTGTCGTCGGTTTTCCTCGTTGCGGTCACTAAAGACACTCAACAGCACTTCGAGCCGATTGAGGCGTTGCATCAAGTAGGGGTACTCGAAATCACGCATGAACTCCAAGTCAGCGAGGGTGTTCAGTCGTCGTGTGCGACCGGGATGACCACTGACGAAGGTGAGGTCGCCTTCTTTCAGTTCGCCGGTGGAAAATTTGAGGTAGTTGGGTGTTTTCGCCGGCTTACCCTCTTCATAGACGCGGAACATCGTGATATCGAGGTCAAACCGCGGGAACTCAAAATTGTCCGGGTCGCCGCCGAAGAAGGCGATGCTCATTTCCGGTGCGAAGACGAGACGGACGTCCGTGTATTTCTTGTACAAATACAGATGATATGCTCCGCCTTGAAACAGGGTCACCACCTGCGGCTGGAGTTTGTACTCATCTTTGGCGTCTTTCTCAATTTTCGCAATTACTGCTCGCCGTTTGAGGGCCGCTTCCTCGGCCTTGGTGCCGTCGGGGACGGCAGCGTTGACCTTGGCGGTCACGTCTACGATTTGCATGAGTACATTAAATTCGGTTCCTTCGCACTTCAATTCCTTGTCGCGTGTTTTGGCATAGTAGCCATCGCGGTAATAGTTCAGCTTTTCGGTGCCCAATTTTTGCAGTGCGTCGGAGGCGACGTGGTGATTGGTGATCACCAATCCTTCGGGCGAAATGAACGACGCCGAACCGCCTGCATTGACTCGAACCGACGCTTTTTGCAGGTTCTCCAACCATGCTTTGCTCGGCTCAAAGCCGTACTTTTTCTTAATGGCATCGACAGGCACGGCATTGTACAGCCACATGCCTTCGTCAGCGCGAGCGACCACCATCGTCGCCAGCGCTAGTAAAAGTGTAAATCGAAACATGCGTTACAACCTCCTTTTCGTTGAAACGATTTTGCCCCTACAGCGAGCAACGCCAGTTACCCGGTTCTTTTTAAGCGCGTTTTTTTTCGCTGCGTGTTGCAACGACGTACAACAGTACGGCCATGGCAGCGAAGAAGGCCAACGCCAGATGGTCGAGATCGCCGTAGGTTGCGCGAGGAGCCATCCACGACAAGAGAGGCTCGGGATCGCCGCCCGCTTCAAACGGTTTCTGGCTGAAATCCAATGCCTTCTTGATCGTCTCGAAGAACGGCAGTTGCATAAAGGCCACCACGACACCCGCTAGACTGCCTCCCGCGATGAGTCCACTTGACAACAGCACGCCAGGGCTGGTTTCGGTCTTCGTGATTTCGGCTGCCTCGTCCGCGTGAGCCGAACCACCTGTCGGCGTCATCACCGTATCGACGCCCCACCGGATCAACCCACCCAGGAATATCGGTGCCGAATACTGCATAGGGATGTACAACCCCACCGCGAACGCCAGCGACGAAACTCCGCAAAGTTCCAAGGCGATCGAGATGAACGCACCGATCAACACCAGCCCCCAGTTGAGTTTCTGGTCGATCAATCCGTTGATGATCAGCCCCATGACTTGCGTCTTAGGTGCGCCGAATTTCATCTTAACCGGGTCTGCCTCGATCTTGGCTACCACTAGGCCGCTTTCATCGACAAGGTATTCGCCTTCCGGTACGTCCTCCCGATAGACGTCCGATTTTTCCCCTTCTTTGGGAGGCACGTTGGTCCAGACTCGCGTAATGTTCATCGTCTCCTTGTCACGACGCGAAAAAGTATCCTTGAGCTTGCCCCTTATCTCGACCGGCAATGTGGCATTCGGCAAACCGTCTGTCTTGAGTTTATCGCGATTCTTGATCGTTCCGGTGATGGTCGGATCGACTAGATAGACCACATTTCCCTTGGCATCTACGAGGTACTTCTTTTCTTTGACTGGCCGATATATTTTGAACGTCTCGCCTTGATAGGTTTCCGTCTCGGTTAGCTTGTCGAGTTTCGCGGAAATGTTTTCTGTGGGCAAATTACGCTGGCTATACACTGTGCCCGCCTCGCTGAATACGAGTAACGTGTAGCCAATCACAACAGCCGACACCACCGCGCCGATAACAATAGCCAATTGTTGCCAGAGGGGGGT
>RGDT01000083.1 GCA_009918525.1 Planctomycetia bacterium | reverse complement strand
TTGCCCTCGTTGTTTTCGGGATCTACTTCAGCACCCAAGGCCTGTTTTGTTTGGCGCTAGTCGATTTCATCTGGAATGCGTGGCACTTTGCGGCCCAACACTCTGGTATCCTGAGAATGTACGGAATCAAGGCCGGGACCCCAGACAGCCGAACTGAACGATTGGGTTTACGAATCTTCGTGACCTATTCCATTCTTCGAACTGCTGGTTGGGCTTCGGGGTGGGCCGTTGGAGATTCTCAGCTTGAATTGCTTATCCATTCTACTGATTTGGCCATGCTGATCCTTCCTGTTTTGGTAATCATCCAATTTGCCGTCTCGGGAGTCCGATCCTTGCCGCGAGCAATCTATCTGGGAAGTGTGATCAGCCTCTATGCCGGAATTCTGTTGTCGACGACATTTCAATCCAGTCAATGGTTGCTCCCCCTGCTGGTGGGTAGTGCTCTTTTTCATGCTACGGAGTATTTGGCCATCGTTTCGATCTACGCGAGCAAACGAGAAACTATCGGCACGGATGGACGATTTCGGATGCTGGTAAGACACTGGCTCGGCTTTCTTTCCATTTACATCGTCTCGCTCGGCACGCTGGGATTTAGCCTCGAATTGTATGGCATGAATTCTATCTGGTTTGCAATCAACATCTGGGCTGCATTGGTCCATTACGCCTTCGATGGCATCATCTGGAAGTTAAGAAGTCCTACCACGGCTCATGCTCTTGGAGCCACGACATGACACGACAATTTTGGACATTCTGGCTCAGCATGGGATTAGGGATTATCGCTCCCGTGCTGTTGCTGAGTTGGGCGACCCCTGTAGAGCGAAGTTCTCTCGACCTTGTCATCAGTCCGTACGGAAAACTCGGTTTGTTGGTCGTCCACCTATTATTTGCAATGCCGGCGGCATTGGCTATAAGCAAAACATTACCCCAAATCGGCTCCGCGCTGCATCGTCTTGGATTAGCTGCTGCCTGTAGTCTCGGATTAGTATTCTTTGTCCCTTCAATCGCAGAGCAACTCATCAGTATTTCAGCCGGGCCGACGATCCGAGTGCTTATCCGCTCCATGCTCGCCTTGGCGTTCGTGCTGCCCTGGGTGCTAGTCTTTCCCTCTTCCACGAGAATTAGCCTATGGCAGTGGATTGGTGCCACTATGCTGCTGTTCATCCCGCCAGTGACTTACACGCATAAGCTACAAGACAACCTACAAGAAGAGTTTCTGACACTCGCGGAAACGGGACGAACTCAGCGAGCCTTCGCGACATTGCAGATACTTATCGATCTTGGTTCCTCTCCCCCAAAGGGGAGGAAATCGCTGGCTGACATCAGCACTCGTATGAAGCGTGAGCTTGAAATGCTGGGAAGGAAGGTTTCCCAAAAACTACCTGCCTCAGCCAGCAAGGAGGTCAAGTTCTCCCACATCACCGCTCACTTGGAACTGAATCGAATTGGAGAAGCTGAGCAACTATTGAATTCGATGCCTCAAGACGACCTGACAGTGAGGTTGCTCACATCTGCCCTTCTTCGAGAGCAATCCCGCTGGGCTGAGTTTATTCCAAAGGCAGAGCAGCTCACAAAAGAATTACCTCAAAATTCCACAATTTACGAGAATCTCGGGGAAGCGTATCAAAAGCTCAACCGTTACGATGAATCTTTGGTTGTCTACCGTCGCGGGGAGAAAGCGATGCCTAAGAAAGCTGGTACATTCCAGCTCAAGCAAGGGCTAGTCTGCGCTGATCGCGGGCAAAACGAGCGTGCGAAATTACACTTCGAAAAAGCGATCGCTCTTGACCCTTCGCTGGCAGGGGCTGTCGAATCCCCAATGCGAAGGCTGAAGAGCGAAACCTTCAGTTGCCTGAGTCGCTAGCAAGGCGTTTACTGCATTAAATTGTTTATCTTGGCGAGATCTGAACACGCTAAAAACGTGCTAGCTTTTCAATGAGACCCTCAATAATCCCAAATTCGAGATTACCTCCAGACGGTGGCCAAGCACGCCAAGCCGAACAAGACCCCGCCCGACTTCCAAGGGGCCATCGGGTTGAACGGCGATGCGATCGAGGGGACCAACGTCGGCGTGCCGGTGTTCCGCTTCAAGGAGATCTATTCGATTCCAGCGGGGCTGGTCACGTTCGGGTATAAAGTGGTGCTGTTCCACCTGCTCGGGTGGGTCAAAAACACCCCGTTCGGGTCAACGGAGCGTTGACAAAGCCGAAGACGGCTCGCTGTTTGCGATACCAGTGGTCGGTCGAGGTGTGACCGCAGACCGGCTGGGGGTGGCTGCGCGACCTCGGGCTGATACCTCAGGTGCCGCGTCCCTCCCACCCGCGGTCGTGCGACGGCAGCGGAAAAACACTTGAGGGAGAGGCCTCCCGGGGCGTGGACACACCCCGCTCGCCTTTAGGAGCAAGTTTCAATGACGGTATAGAATCAAAATGATACGGTATTAGACACTCATCGAAGGCATCGCTTCCCTAATCCGCTCTAATTAATACGGAAAGGTCTCATTCATCTCGGCTAATGCCAGTTCGGCCAAAAAATGCCCCAAACGTTCGCTCAATGTCTCCATCAATCGCTTTCCTTTGTCCGCCGTAGCTGCTTTCGGATCACCAATTCCAGTGTTCGCGCTCACCAGATGCCAGGGCCGTGTGATGCTCACCCATCCGCGATTGATCGCCTCGAACCGTGACGGTTTCGCCGCTCCGTCATCGGCAAGATGCGGAAACATTAATTTAGGGAAGTACGCCAAGCCCAGGCTCGTCTCGACCTCGTCGGCATGTTCGCCGGGCTTGTCAAAAATCGCCGGGTAGAGGTCCGCCGCCATCCGATACCAATCGCAGACGCACAAGAAAACACTCGTCTTGTGGTGTAACTGTCGCGTAAGTGGTTTTAGCTCGTTGCCGCCGTGTCCGTTGAGCAGTACCAGTTTTCGAACTCCCTGTTGTTCCATGGAATCGACAAGGTCCGTCAACAAGGCCAGTAGGGTAGTTGGCGTCACGCTACAGGCCAACCCGCCAGGAATGCGTAGATGGTTCGTGTTGACGCCGAAGGGAACCGCCGGTAGCTGGACGACCTTCGCGCCCCGCTCCCATGCATGACCACACGCTCGGCGAGCAAGTTCCTCTACTTGAAATGTATCCGTGCCGTACGGCATATGCAGGTTGTGCGCTTCCGTCGCTCCGAAGGGCAGTACCGCCACTTGCCATGCAGTTTCTCGAACGACTGCATGCGTCAAATCCGCCAGAACATAGCCACTCATCGAAAAAATCTCCGCGGGCATCACCACTCTATTCGTCTTCCCGTTCCAGGAACAGACTACGAGGTAACATGTCCGCTAGCATCGTCACCCTTCGTTGAGCCGATTCGGTTTCTACCTTCTCCAGGGACTCATGATGACTAAACACGGCCAACCCGAGTTTGCGAGGAGAGACCGGGCCACACAACGCCCAGGTCCAAACGCGCAACCCATCGTCATCGGTCCTATAGTGAACTGCAGCCCGACCGCCGGGCCAATCCTCCACCTCGACGCCTTCTTTCTCGGCCACTGACTCCAGACAGCGGCGCGGCTGGTCGTCGGGAATGTCACATGACGAGGCGAAAAGTTGCGTGGCTACGCTGAGATAGTTATCTTCATCCGTTGGATCAAAGTATACGGCCTCATCGTTCTCGTTCGTATCTTCTTCCCATTCCAACGGTAAAAAGAAGGTTAACATCAGATCATGGGAGATAGCCTTCATCCCCTTGGGCGGAGTAAGCGGACTTTGAAAGGCTCCGACTGCTCGCGTGCCTTCGTCGTCGATGCGGAAAACTTCTGTGGAAATCGGATAGCCTCGCCGTGAATACTCGCTGACGACGACTTTCCCGATATTGCCAAAGATGGCCTGACTAGATTCGGGCAAGAGATAGGCAAAGTCGCGTGACGGGATGACGGCAAAGATAGGCCATCCAAGAATAGGCTCGACTTTAGGGCGTAGATTGTTCGCAAAAATCAGCGACGCTTTCAATGGTGAATGTGTCGCTAAAAGGCCGAACAGATGCCCATCGGCTCGCGTCGTTTCTAATGGTGTCTGATCGAGCAATCGGGCGAGGTTGGACTCAGCGTGTGCTTCGGCCAACTCACGGGAGACGCTGAGACGTTTAAGCAGCGGCGGAGTTAGCCAAACGATGTGTTCGCCTGGATCGCTGATATAAACCAACACTAACGCAACTTGTTCGCTGGCGTCCTGGCGACACGCGTCTCCGAAATCATGATCCGCTGGTTCAACGGCCAGGTAGATGCGGGGCTTGGCCTGTTCCCAGGAACGCGGTACTACGTCGTCGTAAGTTAAAATCGCATCGACGAAACGAATTAGGATGCTCTCATCGCCTGTTTCGTCGAACTCTCGGCTCTTATTTTCCAGTTGGACGGTGATTTTTGTTTCGCCCACCAACACCTCAAACGCGCCATCGTTTCGTTCGACAGGCGCGACGCCCCGTCGTGTCATCTCATCCAGAAAAACCTGTCGCGCCCGCGCCGAGACGCCCATACTTGCCCTCCTTTGGCCTAGAACCGACCAAGAACGGCATCCGCCGTCTCGGTTGTGTCCTTGTCGTCGTTGTCTGTCAGGGCGGCAAGACACTGCCGTACCCGTCGCGCCGACAGCTTCAGGTAATACAGCCCTATCTTCACGTCACGTTCAATATCGGCGCCGTTTCCATTGGTTGCACCACCCAGCAGCGCGTCGAGCCGTGCCAGCGTACACGACGAGGCGTACAATTCGCTGCCCGCGTCGGCGAGACGCTCTTGCACATACTGCCGGAATAGGATGCTTTCGCGATGCTTCATCAACATGGCTTGAACCGCAAGGCTGAAATCACGCACTCGCACCCCCAGAGCGTGAGCCACGGACACGAGTCGGCGGTTCCTGACCGGCACATCCGGGGCACGCAGACGCGCGGCGATTTGGCTGCCGCCGAAGTTCAACAAAGTGCCAAACTCCTGTACCGGGTTGAACACGGCGCCGTAGACCTTGAGTAACTGGTCGGCGACCGGCTTAATGCCAACCATCGAGATAAAGGCTCGTAGGACATCGTTGGCTCCTTCGCCGACGAGGTTTAACCGGGCGTCGCGCATCCAGCGTTCGTAAGGCTGATCGAGAAAGAAACTCTTCCCTCCCATGACTTGCATGGTGTCGTTGACGATTCGCCACAAGGCATCGGTGGACCAAACTTTCAACATCGCTGTCTCAACCATGAAGTCTTCCGATCCACGGTCGATAAAGCCGGCACATTGAGCCGTCGCTGCCTCCATTGCGAAGGCGTGAGCGGCCATCCAGGCGATTTTTTGTTTCACCAACTCGAAATCGGCAAGCGGTTGCTCGAACTGCACGCGTTGTTTAACATGCCGCGATGCCGCCGCTACGCATGCCTTGGCAACTCCGGTGCAACTTGCCCCGAAAGTAGTACGGCCGAAGTCCAGCACCGTCAGGGCGATTCTGAGCCCTTTACCAACTTGGCCCAGCACGTTTTCCTTGGGCACGAACATATTCTCGAAGGCCAATTGCCCTGTCGCGGTGCCGCGAATGGAGTTCTTAGCCATTCGTGGGTTGACGACTTTGAACCCGGGAAGGTCGGGCGTGACGAGAAAGGCAGTGATCTCCTTCTTCTTGCTCGCGCTGCCGGCAAGTCCAGGGGTGCGAGCCATCACGGTAAGCACGTCGGCGATGCCGCCATTAGTGATCCAGCGTTTCGAACCGTTGAGAATGAACCCTTTCCCATCGGGCGTTGGGGTGGCCGTTGTCTGCACGTTACTGGCGTCGGAGCCGGCCTCGACCTCGGTTAACGCGAACGCCGCCAGTTTTTCCCCACTGGTCAGCGGTCGCAGCCAGCGTTCCTGCTGTTCGCGGGTTCCGAACAACAGCAAGGCTCGAATTCCAATCGAGTGATGCGCATTGACGAAAACGGCTGTACTGGCACAGTGTCCACCGATGATTTCCATCACGCGGGTGTAGGCCAATTGCGAGAAGTTTCGCCCGCCGAATTGTGTCGGCGCGGTCATGCCCAGGACGCCAATTCGGGACAATCCGCTGATGACCGACGGCGGGATGAGCGCGTCGCGGTCAATCGCTGTGGCGTCGATAGAGCTTTCGCAGAATTCCCGTACTTCCGCAAGCGATTGGCGAGTGACAAATTCCTCTTCGGATCGCAGGCTGGGATAGGGAAACAATAGTGAGGCGTTGAACTGTCCGAAAAACAGTCCTTTGGCGAAACTTTGTTTCTGGGGACCGGAGAAAAGTAGTTCCTCGGCCTGTTTTTTCTGCTGGTCGATCTGTGCGGCGGTCAGACCCATGACGTACCCCCCGAATGGACGAGACGAGGACGCTAATACTTTATTGTATCCAAATGCAACGCTCCCGGCGAACGCTCGACACGACATCCAGCAAAATGACGGTATCATCTACATCACTGGCAGAAATCACTGGCAGCTTCATCCGATGCCGATTATGCTCTGCTGATGGGAAAAAAAGTTCCGAAATGAGGGTTAGCGTGACAGATGCGAATAATGGCGGTAAAAAGCCCAACCCGATGGTAGAGTGTGAAGAGGTCGGGAGCGTGACGATCCTTCGCGTTAAATTGCCGATGTTGCAAGGTGATTCATCGACCGATGAGGTCTTTGACCAACTTTACGACGCGATTGCTACGCCCAACCGAAGTAAATTTATTCTCGATGTTGCAACAATCGAATATTTCGCGAGCGCAGCGCTCGGCAAGCTGATGACGCTTAACCGCAAGGTGCGAGAAAAAGGTGCGCGACTGGTATTGTGTAACTTGACTCCGACCGTCGAGCGCATCCTGCAAGTCTCGCGATTGAGTGATCTACTCCTATCGTATGAGAATGAACGTCAAGCCCGACAGGCACTTGCCTGATATGCCCGATTTATCAACTAGGTTTTTCACAATAGCTGGAACCCTATGGACTCGTCGGCTATAAAGAAAGAGGCCCTTATCCGACGAGTTGAGGTAGCAACATGGTAGCTCCGCGCGATCCGCTCTCCCGCCGTGAACTGTTGATCGTTGGTGGTTCTGCCGTAATTGCCGCAACTTTATCACCCGAGGCACTCGGGCAGATCAAGGAAGAAGCTCCGAAGCCTGGTGAGGTAAGCATTGCATGGTACGGACAGTCGATGTTCCAGATTGTTACGCCCGCCGGGACTCGTCTGCTCACGGATCCTCAGGACATTGAGGCCCATCGCGTTCCGTACGTCAGCGGCGATTTGCTTCTGATGACACATTTCCACACGGATCACACGACGACGCCGAAAGTCGAAAATATCGCTACGATCAAGCAATTCAACGCGCTGAAAAAAACCGGACCTGGCCCAGCCAATCTTGAGTGGAATACGGTTGACGAGAAGTTCAAGGACGTCCGTTTTCAATCACTGGGCACTTATCACGACGACGCAGGCGGCTCGAAACGCGGTAAGAATGGTGCGTGGATTCTCGACATAGAACCGGGCATTCGTATCGTTCACCTCGGCGATCTCGGTCATCAACTGACAACCGCTCAGTTGAAAAAACTTGGCAAGGTGGATGTTCTTATGGTCCCCGCTGGCGGCATATACACCGTCAACGGTATCGAAGCCTACAGGGTGTTCGAGCAGGTCAAACCCACCCGCTATGTGATTCCGATGCACGTGGGCACCGCGACCTATGACGAATTGCTACCGGCCAAGTATTTCCTTGACGAAGCAAAGGAAAGCGAAGTGGCGATCCGTTCGCTGAAACCCAAGGAATGGTTAACGATCGACCCGAAGTCGCCCGTGCCCAAGGCGGCTAGTGTGGCCTACCTGTCTTATCTGGGGCCGGGCGGAACGGAGTTGCCCAAACTGCCCAAGAAGGATGCAGCCCCAAAAGGTTGATTTGCAGTCGATCGAAAGGGGATCATTATGGATCGGCGGTCGTTCTTGTGGCACTCGGGTGGAGGACTGGGCGGTATCGCTTTGTCCTGGCTTTTGGCTAAGGAAGGAGCCTCAGGGGCCGCAGGGCCGCGCGGTCTGCATCACCCGGCGAAGGCAAAACGGGTTGTTCAACTATTCATGAGCGGAGCAGCCAGCCATTGCGACCTGTTCGACTATAAACCGAAACTGATCGAAAAAGCGGGCCAACCATTTGATCCGGGCGGCAAAGTCGAATTGTTCCAAAGTACACCTGGCGTCGTCATGCCCAGTCCCTGGAAATGGCGTAAACGCGGCCATTGCGAGAAATGGTGCTCTGACCTATTGCCTCACCTCAGTGCACACGTTGATGACATGGCATTTGTTCACAGTATGGTAAGCAAGTCGAATGTTCACGGCCCAGCGACGTTCATGCAGGCGACGGGATTTGTGCTACCCGGTTTTCCAAGTATGGGAGCCTGGATCAGTTATGGGCTAGGCAGTCTGAACGAGAATTTACCAACCTTCGTCGTTCTCCCCGACTCCAGAGGTTTTGCCCCCAACGGTCCGGCAAACTGGAGCGCTGGATTTCTCCCGGCTGCCCATCAAGGGACTATGGTACGCCCGGGCGAAAAGGTACCGATTGCCGATCTATTCCCACCCGAAGAAGCCAAGGCAACGGTGGAGAGCGAAAAGGCATCGCGTTCGCTACTGGAACTTATCAATCGGAAGCATCGTGAAGATCGCATTGGTGACAGTCGTCTGGATGCTCGTATTGCCAGTTATGAACTGGCGGCGAAGATGCAGGTGTCGGCCCCTGAAGTTCTCGATTTGTCCCGAGAAACAACCGCGACGAAAAAGCGATATGGATTAGATGAAAAGCTAACGGAAGATTTTGGCCGAAGCTGTTTGATTGCCCGACGCATGTTGGAACGCGGTGTTCGCTTCGTGCAGGTTTGGAGCGGGGCGGACAATGGGTTTCCGCGTCGAAACTGGGACAGCCACGAAGACCTAGCTCGCGACCACGGCGAAATGGGCACAGGATTGGACAAGCCGACCGCCGCCCTGATCGCGGACCTGAAGGCAAGGGGATTGTTTGAAGACACGATTATCCTGTGGACCACGGAGTTCGGGCGAATGCCGTGCAGTCAAGGCGGCAAAGGTCGGGATCACAATCCCTTTGTGTTTACGAACTGGTTGGCAGGCGGTGGGATTAAGGGAGGCGTCACTTATGGGGAAAGCGACGAGTGGGCCTTCCGTGTGGCGACCAAACCTACCTACTGTTATGACATTCACGCCACCGTGCTGCATCTATTGGGAATCGACCACGAAAAGTTGACTTACCGGCACAACGGTACCGATCGCCGCCTGACGGACGTTCATGGACATGTGATAGACAAAATCGTGGCCTGAGTCTTCCTGGCCACGATTCCGATCGATAGACTTTAAGAACCGCGCAGCCGCAGATTGCGAATTTCGATTTCGCCGAACTCAGCCCGGATACCGAAGGTTGATGCTTTGACCTTTGATTTTGCTTTACGCATCGACTTGCCGTTGATGATGAACTCGATGTCGTCGCCCTTCGCGGTGATTTCGAAGGTGTTCCATTCTCCGGTCTTGATACCGACAGCCTCTTTCGTTTTGCCGTCGTCGAGACGGATGTCGAATTTTTGGCCGCGGTAGAAAAGATCGTTATTGCAGCCCTTGCCCGGTTTGAACTCAAACCGAATGACGGCATCGCCTGCAATTTCTGTGGCTGTTTCGATGATAACATCGCCCTTGACCTTGGGATCAATGGCAAGAACGCCATCGGTCAGCTTGAAGCGTCCTTTGTAGGCTTCTGTTTTCCCATCGAAGGATTCACCACCTTTTTTGGCTTTCCAGCCATCGAGATTTTTCGTGAAGAGAGGTTTGAAGCCCGGTTCATCGGCTGCGAAGCTAAAGGAGAGGAGGAAGAGGGACGCCAGGAGATAACGCATAGGTGATGCACCTCGGGAGGGAGAGAAAACGGGGAATGGACTGCCTGAATAGTCGTTCGCAAAATACGTTTAGTAATTGCGTCTTTCAAAGCGGCTCGGCACAATATCCGGGACCGTTACCGGATGACTTGACCGAGATTGTCCAAAAATGGTTTACGCTGCCCCTACACATTTGGCAAGTTTCTCTCATGATTATCGTGTCACCGTTTGGAGGTTGACTAGAGGCGAGCGGGGTGTGTCAACGCCCCGGTAATAAAGGCGAGCGGGGTGTGTCAACGCCCCGCTCAAATCGCGACGGGAAGTCACAGTGCCGAAAGCGCGAGCGATGGGGCATTGCCATTTGCTTATCAATTTTACTCAAATAGATCGGCTCGGCGGCGAGCGGTCGGCATCGCGCCACGCCCAAAGCATCAGCCACATGGAAATCCACGCTAACGCCCATTGCAGTGTGTGCGTCCACAGGTATACCCTATGGTACTGGTAAAAGGCCGGTCGCTCTCGCACGCTTGCCGTATCAAAGTCCAAGTAGCCATCCAACAGCGGATGCAGGTAGAACAAACTCGCCTGACAAACGGCAATCGTCAGCCATAATCCCCAACGTGCCCACCAGCGAGCCTTTCGGTTATCGGGGGCCAACAACAATTCCGCCAACGCTAACGCCAGTGCAATCGTCGCTGAGATGTTAATAGACTTCGTCACTTCACGTGTGATAAATCCTTGGCCTATCGCCCCAAGTTGTTCGGTCCCCAGAGGAACAACAATGCTAATATAAAACGTGAAACCGCCCAACCAGAAAACGAATGCGGTCATCACGATAAACCGTCCCAGTAGGATCATCGCTCACGCCTCGGCGATGCTGCCGCGTACGAAACCGCTGTCCGCCGGCGCGGTGTATCGTACCTCCAGTTCGGGCGTGTCGATCTTCACTCCTTTGCGAAAATGGCTTTCGATAACGCTATCTAATACGCCGGTCGTGAGCAGTGTTCGCTCGACGGGGTAGGGAGCCTTGCCATTGTCGAAGAACTTTTCCAGGGCCAAAACCTGAGCATCGAAGAACCGCGCTCCGGGTGGTTCGGGTAGAACGAACCGACACGCTGGATGCTTCTTCTCGCCGCGCAGCTTCGCCGAAAACACGAAATCACGAATGTGCCCGTTGAGCAACAACACCGTACCGCGTGAGCCGTCGCGGTAGTCGATCAGAAACGCGGTAGGCGGCACAACGGGATGGCCCAACACCTTCATCGATCCGACATTTTGACGAATGTCGCCGGGATTGACCGTCTCGCTCTTGGCTAGGGCCGATTCCAGCAATTCCCAACTCCATCGTCCGGCATCGCCTGCCCTCCACACTTCCTTGCCGATCAGACATTGCACTGACTTGACGCCCGTCTCGCCTCCCTTGCGGCGTTCGATCATCGTTTGCAACGTCTCTAGGGCATGGAACCCGTATATTTCCAAGGGGCCATAACAGGCAACGAGAGCATCCTCGATGGGTGCGTCGAGTCGCAATTCCAGTTCAGGCCGTCGCCACACGACCGGCAAACTGCTACCGGCCATGACGGGGAATGTCAGTTCTTTGCCTCGGGCGAGCATTTTTTGGGCTTTGTCGAAGGTGTACGACAAATGTTTGTCGCAAAACACGGGACACGATTTGCCTACCTTGCGGAACACACGGGCGATTTCTTCCATCCACTCGTACCGCGGGTAGAGAATCTGGCCTTTGTCGTTGAGCGGATAATTGCCATGTTCGGCAATTAGCAACACTCCCTCGACCGCGAGTTTACCCCCCGAGATGAGAGCATCCTCGATAGACCGCGCATGTTTTATCCCAAATTCTTTGCACACATCGCGCGATAGGTCGTTATCCGGTTCCTGATGCGCATAAATGGAGCCAATGGATTGTTTCGGCACATACATCCGCTCGCCCATCGCGAAACCGTGGATGAATCGCCCCGCGATGTGGTAGCTGTGCGATAATGGCCGATAAACCGTGGTGATGCAGGCGAGCGGCTTGCGTCCCTTCAACGAGAGTTTGGCCGGGCGAGTCCGCGACAGTGGCGGCGCATCCAACGGCGTCTCCGCTCGTGATACGCCAATCCCTGCGGCCGTAGCCGCAGCCAGAAAAAGTCGGCGGGAAGAAAAATCGTCGTTCATATGTCAATCGTTTCAATCGTTTCGATCCGCTTCCGATCAACTGATCAAGAGAAACCCTTGATGCGATAAGTATACTACTAATAAGGGAATAGGACCAGGCGAGCGTGGTGTGTCAACGCCCCGGTAAGTTATCGCGGGAGGAGTAAAACGTGAACTATTTGTTATTGTTGCTTTTCGCTTTGGACAAAGCCGAACTGGCTCGCATCGACGACACCGTGAAGGCAGCTATCAAAAGTGGGCAGGCTCCGGGGGCAGTGGTTGTCGTTTGGCATCACGGCAAGGTCGTCTATCGCAAAGCGTTCGGCACCCGAGCACCCGATGAGCCGATGACCGTTGATACCATTTTCGACCTAGCCTCGTTGACCAAACCCGTCGCGACAGCGGCGGCCATGATGAAACTGATCGAAGCGGGGAAAGTGCGGCTGAACGACCCCGTTAGCAAATACATCATCGGATTCAAAGAAGGTATCACTCTGGAACATTTGCTCTTGCATACCTCCGGGCTACCGGCGGGTAGTGCGACCAGTCATTTTGAATCTGGACGCGAAGAGATGCTTAAACATCTCGTGACCCTTTCCCTCAAAGCGGAGCCGGGGAAAAAGTTTGTCTACTCCGATCTGGGTTTCATCCTGCTTGGTGTGATATTGGAAAAGGTAGTTGGCGAGTCATTGGATCGGTTTTGCTCGAAGCAGATATTTGAACCATTGGCCATGAGCGATACGACTTTTTGTCCTGCTGGGACGCTCCGTCCGCGGATCGCTCCTACCGAAAAGGGGCTACGAGGCCAAGTCCACGACCCACGGGCCCGTGTCATGGGGGGCGTTGCCGGACACGCCGGATTGTTTGGCACAGCCGACGATCTGATCAAGTTCACTGAGGCATTGTTAGCGGACAAACTTTTGAAACCGGCAGGCACGAAGCTATTTACCACCCCGCGCGACGTTCCCGGCGGACAGCGGACATTGGGTTGGGACGCCAAAACGAGCTACTCATCGAATCGCGGAACACTATTCGCCGGATTCGGCCATTCCGGTTTCACCGGAACTAGCCTCTGGATCGACCCACCCAGCCAGACAGCCGTTATCGTCCTGACCAGCCGACTGCAAAACATGAAGGGAAACGTCTTGAAGCTCCGTAGTGAGGTAGCAACCATTGCAGCCAAGGCCGTGCTGAACAAGGGCGAACCGAAGCCATGACTCAATCGAGGTCCAACCGTCCCTCGGCGTGCAGCCGACGGAACAGGTAGAGCGTTTCCCGAATGCCATCGACCAACGACGTTTTCGGAATCGGCCCCAGGTCGCGATGGAGGGCGGCGTCGCTCAGGTCATAGGCGATGCCGATTTGGTTCGTGCCGTACGTGATACGCTCTTTGGCTTCCGGCGCGACTTCGCACAAGGCACGGTGGAACGTCGCCAGATCGACCACGTCGCCCCGCAAGTTATACGACTTCGCCCCGCTATACGGCGCGATCAATCCGCATACGAACACATTCGCCACGTCGTCGATATATTGCAAATCCTGCCAACCACCGTAGGTGATATGATACGATTTGCCCAAGGCCAACGCTTTGATCGCCTTGGTCGGTTCGCTCGTCATGCCCAGATCACGACCTACACCGTAGACCGTCCAAGGCCGTAGGCCGACACTGCTGATCTTGTGATCCTGGTAGTAGATGCGGGCGTTGCCCTCGTTGCAGCACTTGAAGTATCCGTAGTGCGTCGTCGGTGACAATTTCACGTCGTCGGCCAGATGCCCACCCGTGTAGTCCGTCTGAGGACCGAAGACGGCAGCACTACTGGCGTAGACGACACGTTCTATCATCGCGTGATAGGCTTTGGCTGCCTCAAAGACGGCCAGGGTGCCGATCACATTGACCTTGGCCCCGAGGATGGGATCGGCCCGGCACGTCGGGACTTGAAGTCCGGCGAGATGAATGATGTGTGTGATCTCTTTTTCGCCGATGACGCTAGTGAGACGGGCAACGTCGGTCACATCGCCGGGGACGTAGACTACCTTGGCCAGTTGATCGGGCGAGAGGACCAGATCGAGCCGACGCGGATTGGCAGCGAGGTCATAGACGAACACCTCATCTCCTCGCGCGAGCAATCGACGAATGATCCACGCTCCGAAAAACCCATAACCCCCTGTGATCAGCACACGCATTGGATCAACCTCCCCTTATC
>RGDT01000082.1 GCA_009918525.1 Planctomycetia bacterium | reverse complement strand
CCAAACCGACCAGGCCGCCCCAACCTTTCTCCTTTTCCAGTCGCGTCAGTACTTCGCGAACACCGGTTCCCAGCCCCTCATGGGCGCGTTCGAGTTCTTCCAAAACCTCAATCCGCGACGCACGGCCCGAACGCTCGGCTCGAACGTCTGCCGTTTTGCGAGCCAATTCTTCACGCCGCACATTAAGGCGTTCGCGTTCGGCTCGGGCGGCACTCTGTGCCTCACGAGCAGCCATCAACCGTTGTCCAACCGATTCTTCAGCGGCGGTCAGTTCGGCGAGATCGACATCGAGCGAAGCCAGCCCTTCGGACGCTTGACGGCTGCGTTGCCGTAGGCGATCGCGTTCGCGGGTCAGGTTATCGAGTCCAGCCCGATGACCCACCGCGGTACTTTCCAGATGCGCCATCAGGCGCATCTGTTCGAGATGTTCACCGCGATAACGTGCTATGTCATCTTGTAATTGCGATAGACGTTTTTCGACATCTTCCAACGACTCTTCGTGGCCGCGAACAACGGCGGCTCGTTCTCGTTCTTCTTGTTCGACGCGGGACAGTTCTTCATCTGCTCGACGATTCGAATCGGCCAGGGCGGTTGTTTCCAGAGTGGCGACAGCGAGGCGGACACGGTTACGGGCGAGATCGTCCTCGATTTGCGCCAGCGAGGTCTGCTCGGCATCACGTCGCGTCGTTTCGGCAGCAATTATCTGTCGGGCCGTGCCTAGTTCGCGATCGACACCCACTAATGCCGATTCGACGTGTGAGAGTTCTTCGTCGATGGCGGTCAATTCACGCTGAGCGTTTTCACTCTGAGCGGTTTGTTGCTGGAGAGCGGCACGAAGCGTGTCAAGCGACTGGAGTTCACTATCGCGGTCGAGACTCAGGGCGTGGTACTCGCTCAACGAAAGTCCGATACGCAACTCTCGCAGACGATTGCTGTATTCCTGGTGTTTTCGCGCCTTGGATGCCTGCAATTGGACGTTTCGTAAATTGCGTTCTTTTTCGTCCAGGCTAATCTTCAACTGGTGAAGATTCGCCGCTACACGCTCCAGCCGTCGCAGAGATTCCGTTTTGCGCGCTTTGAAACGGCTGATACCAGCCGCTTCCTCGAAAATGGCCCGCCGTTCTTTCGGCGAATTCTGGAGCAGCAGTTCGACACGGCCCTGTTCGATGATGCTGTAGGCATCGCTGCCGGCGCCGGAGCCGAGGAATAAATCCTTGACGTCCTTGAGCCGACATGGTTGGCCGTTGATCTGATATTCGCCCTCACCGGAACGGTAGACGCGCCGGGTGATGAGGACTTCGGCGGCATTGGAGGCCAGGACTTTGCGAGTATTGTCGAAAAGCAGGCTGACTTCCGCCATACCCAAGGAACGGCGCGAAGCCGACCCATTGAAAATGACATCGGTCATCTCTCCGCCGCGTAAGCTTTTGGCGCTTTGTTCGCCCAGCACCCATTTGACGGCATCGACGACATTGCTTTTGCCGGAACCGTTGGGGCCGATGACGCCGGTTAGGCCGTCAGCGAAATCGAACGCGGTTTGATCCGCGAACGATTTGAACCCAATCAGTTCCAGGCGTTTAAGCATATCCTTGGATCGACCTCCATGTAGGGGGGGTTATCCCCGCTCGTCGGGTTGACCAATTAGCGCGAGCCGTAAAGAGTAGGCGTTTGGCCTAATTCCTGACCTGCGGGCAATAACGACGAATCCGCACCGCTCGCCGCTAGCTCCTCGATGCGGACGGCCGTTGGTAAGGCATCGAGACGTACCCGGCACGAGACGCAATCGCTGGATCCGGCTTGTTGCAACAAGGTTAGAACGTCAGAGTATTGGCCTCCCATCGAAGCCATCAGCCGTACGATTTCTTCAACTTCCAGCCCACACGCTTTGCGATCCGCCTCACCCCGTAGCGGTGTACGGCTGACGGTGCAGCGCTGATCGTCCTTGTCGGCCGTCACCGTAAACTCCCCTGCCAACAGCGAGAAAGGGGGGCGGAGTGTCGGCGTTTTTCCGAACAGAGCCACTTCGGCACGTCGAGAGGTGCTGAGATGAACCAATGCCCCAGAGTCAGGGGCCAAGCGGTGGAGAAAGAAGGATCCGCCGACGTTATCACCCGACACCGCCGGATGACGAGAATTGAGCGTCAATAAGGCTCTAAACGCTCCATAGCGTGTTTCATCGTCTTTGGCCTGTTCGATCAAATCAACCAATTGCTGTTGGCAAGCGGACTCTCGTAGGGATGCCAGCGCAGTCAGGGCGTAGGCTCGAAATAAAGGATGACGAGCGGCCCGGCCCAACTCTTCCGCACAAGACGGATGCCCAAGATAGGCCAAGGCTTCGGCACTGGTGAAACGGACCAACGGATGCTTGCTCTCCAGTCCGGCCCGCAAAGACGCTACACTCTTGGTGCCCAACGCTTCAAGCCGCAGTGCAGCCACCACCGTGCGCGTGGGGTCGAGTAGGTCTTCGCCCAGACGCTGGCGATACGATTTCTTGTCTTTTCCGTCAGCGGATGAAGAATCGCCTTCCTCCATCAGCGGAATGAATCGGATAACTCGCAGATAACGAGGGATATTCTGCCGGTAAATCGCAGGAACATGCAGCGAGACAATGTGTGGCGATGAGGCCGTAGCTGGTTTCTGATCGCCGGCAGTGGGGAAACTGGGGAGGAACAAGTTATTGACCCGATCAACGATTAATCCGGTCAATGCCGCACGTTGCGAATCGCGGTTCATCACTAGGGCCAGAGGATGTTCCTTGACGACCTTTCCACCCTGCCAGATACGACCGACCTTTGATCGCGTTTGGTCGTCCGTTTCGCCGCTGACCAGCACCGGACCCTGAGCCGTCGCCAATCCGTGGCCCAAGAGCATTCCTCGGGGGCCGTTGTAGTCGTTTTTCAGATTTTTGGCGAAATCATAGTTGTAGAGGGTACATTTGCGGAGTACACCACCGCGCAGGCTGGTAGCACGCGATCCGGCCGGGAATTTTACTTCGACCTCAATGGAGTCACCGATACCTGCGCCGGGATTCATCGTGGCTTCGACAATGACGAGGGCACAATCGGGTGATTTGAGCAGTTTGTCGGCTGACCGTTCACCGGCTTTGCGAAGATCATTTAAGAGCATGGCCCGATAGTTATCGTGGTTGCAGTCGCCGCCGGTTCCTTCGAGTCCCTCGACGAGTCCAACCCCGCCCAGGCGAATTGGCTCCGCATTCCCTACGAGGGTGCGATCACCGATCACGGGAACCTCGTAGCTAAGATCGGGAGATTCGGGAGCGGAAACGCCGCGATGGTAGACAAGATGGCTAAAGTCGCCGCAGCCTATGGTTGGTACGGACCAGAGAAAAACAAACAACAGTAGAATGAATGGGGTGCAGCGGAATTGACGAGAAGACATGATACACCCCCTTTAGAGCCAGGCAGAGCCTAGGACACAATCACACGAAACAGTCCGATTGGAGGTAAAGGGCCATAACGATTAGGAAAAATGTGGTCAAGGCAGCTTTTACTGATCAATCTGGATTTTCAAACTATTTCACGAAATGACAACAATTCCCTTGACCCATTCGCCACAGCCGACTATGGGCCGTAGCTGGTCGTCCATTCTTCTCTCCTGCGGAGATAAATTCATGCTGTCGTGGCTCGCGCGCGGCTCTCTGGTCGCCGTTCTCCTCGCTCCCGTTGGCTGCGGCAAGGCTCCTGTGGCCGAAAAGCCGACCGAAAACAACTCGCCAAAGACGTCCGAAGTCGCACGAAAAGTAGATACCGATCCAGACCGGTCGCCGGAAGCTGTCCCCGTCAAACGCGACGAGCTGCACCGTTCGTTTGCAGACGCCACTCGCTCATCGGATAGCGTACCGGAAAACGCTCAGCGACCACCGGACACTCTGTTGACGGGAAAGCCGGTATTCAAGGTGCTGGAAGCAGTTATCAAGTCATGGGACACCATTCGATTCGTTGATGATAGCGGTAATAAAATCCGCTACGTCGCGCATTTACACACCGACGAAGGTGTTGTTGAAGTCGCTCTTTTTCCTGAGCAGGCCCCTAATCACGTCCGAAACTTTATCGCGCTTGCGCAGGCGGGCTACTATGACGGTTTAGTCTTTGATCGTGCTCGTCTTGAAACCGTAGGCGATAACGGCAAACTCGAAAGCCTAGAGGGAGGTTGCCCCGAAGGTAAAGGCGACCAGGGCATGGGCTCCATCGGTTATTGGTTGAAAGATGAACTGACTGACGCCAAAGTAATGAGCCATGAAGAAGGAGTTTTTGGCGCTTGTCGTGCAGAAGATGCGGACACTGCGGCTTGCCGTTTCTATATTTGTTTGAGCAAGGCACCTTTCCTGGATGGTAACTACACGCTGTTCGGAAAAGTGACCAAGGGACTAGACGTGGCTCGTAAGATATATACAAAGCCTGTGTTGAGCGAAGACAGCGAAAGAGAAGGTGCACGTCGTCCTGAGAAGCCGGTAGTAGTCCATAAAGTTACGATAGTGCGCAGTTAAGGGAGAAGAGAACAAGCGGGTTGACCCCCGCGAAACGGATCGCGGTGAGGCGCTGGAAGGGCCTCGGCCAGAGGAAAGTTGCCAACCTGGTCAGGCCTTGACGGGAGCAGCCATACGTAATGGACCGAGTGGCATGAGTCACCCTTCCAGCGCTCCACTGCGATTTCTGTTTTTTTTAGAAGCAGCCACGGATCATGGCCAAGAAGACCCCCAAGGCCGAACCTACGCCTGTACCCGCAGCCAACCCACCGGCGAGCGACACCTATACTGTATTGGCTCGTCGCTATCGTCCGCAAACCTTTACTGAGCTTGTTGGTCAAGAACCCGTCGCACGAGCCTTGGCCAACGCTCTGACCTCCAACCGCGTTGCGCATGCCTACCTTTTCACTGGTGCTCGTGGTGTGGGTAAAACGTCCACTGCTCGAATCCTAGCCAAAGCCCTCAACTGTCGAAGCGGCCCCACTCCCACGCCCTGCGGTACATGCGATCTGTGCGTTTCCATCGCCTCGGGTGAAGATGTCGATGTCATCGAAATGGACGCCGCCAGTAATCGCGGAATCGATGAGATTCGAGATATTCGCGGGAACGTCCAGTACAAGCCCTCCCGTGGACGGTTCAAGGTTTACATTATCGACGAAGTACACATGCTGACCAAAGAAGCGTTCAATGCGCTTCTAAAGACTCTCGAAGAACCACCAGCCCATGTTAAATTTATCTTCGCGACGACCGATGTTCAAAAAGTCCCTATTACTATCCTGTCTCGTTGTCAGCGTTTCGATTTCTCCGGAATCGCTCTGCCACGAATCGTCGAACAGTTACGCAGTATCGTGGAAAGCGAACGGCTACAGGCTGAGCCCGAAGCACTGGAACTGGTGGCCCGACGAGCAGGCGGATCGATGCGGGACGCGCAGTCTCTTCTTGATCAATTGCTCGCGTTCGCACCCGACAAACTAACAGCCGATCAAGTTCACCATCTACTCGGAACGGCGGGTGACGATCGAATCCTGACCCTGGCCGACGCCATTATCGCCAAAAATGCGGGGGCGGTGCTCGATCAACTTGCGGAAGTGTCGCTCAGTGGATTGCAGTTGCCGGAATTGCTCGATCAGTTACTGGCGTACTGGCGCGACTTAATGGTCGTCAACGTCGGAGGCACGCAAGGGCGCGACCTATCGGTGCCTTCTCGGCATCATGCGACGCTACAAAAGCACGCGACCACCCTTACTCTTGACGCAATTCTGGCCGGAATGGATGTACTCGCAACGGCCAAGGCGCGTTTACGGTCAAGCGTTCACGCTCGCACGCTCGTGGAAATGGCCCTGATCCGCTTGGCCAATCTAGCCGATCTTGTGCCGCTTGGTCAGTTGGTTGGAATGATAGCCCAGATGCGAGGTGATCCGCGTAACACCGTGGTCGTACCCGGATCATCACGGCCAACAGTAGCCCCACCCGAGGGCATAAAAAAAAACTCTATGAGTCCGGTAGCTGAGGCTCCACCTGTAGATTTCAGCGGCGAAAACTGGGCGACGAACTGGTCGCGGATTCAGTCGATAATTGGGGGGATGCTGGCTGCGCAACTTTCGCGGGCGGGCACTCCTGCAATTATCGGGCCAAACACTCTAGTTTTTCGGTTTCCGGCAGGGTACAATAAAGAGAGGGATGCGTGTCAACGACCCGATGCACTCGCTCGCATAGAGCAGGGGTTGCTCAAGGCGAGCGGACAAGCTTGGACGGTTCGGATCGAAATGATGGCGGAGCCTAACGCCGTAGCAGAAACGTCTCTTGTTCCCCGTATTGCTCGGCGACCAGTAAAGGACGAAGCGCAATCCATCCCTTTGGTCAAGCGAGCGATGGAAGTATTAGGAGCAACCATTACGCGAGTGGACGAGGGGTTCGCTGACGACAGTCGCAAACGAGACGAGGTTTGACGTGTTTGACCTATTTAAGAATATGGGGGCAATGGCCGGGGCTTTACGCAATCTACCCCGATTACAAGAGCAAATGGGTCAATTGCAAGCCCGTTTAGCCCAAGTCGTGGTCACGGGAACGGCTGCCGGCGGATTGGTCACTGCTCGTGTGAACGGGCGGTTGGAAGTCGTTGGTGTCAGCATCAGCAACCAGGCCATGCAACTGCAAGATCGCGAAATGCTCGAAGATTTGATTCGCTCGGCCGTCAATCAAGCGCTGAATCGCGCTCGCGAAACGCTGGCCGAAGAAACAGCTAAACTGGGTGAATCGCTGGGCCTGCCGTCAGGGATGAAACTACCGGGATTTTCTTAAATTGATATGGTAAAAACACGCTAGAGAGCATATACATATGAATACTCCTCGCGAACAGCCGGGGGGAGTGATTTCCCGTTTGATGGCTGAACTCGCTAAACTGCCAGGAATTGGTCCCAAGTCGGCCGAACGACTTACGCATCATCTCCTGGCGGCTCGTCGTGAAGAAGTGTTGGTTCTGGCCGATGCCCTACGAGCGCTCAAAGAGCAAATACGGCGTTGTGAGCTATGTTGTGCCCCTACGGAACATGTACGGTGCGAGTTATGTGCAGACACTCGGCGAGATCCTTCGATCATCTGTGTCGTCGAACAGCCTCGCGACCTCACTGCCTTACAGCGTGCCGGTGGTTATCGTGGCCGCTATCACGTGCTGCATGGCTGTCTGTCGCCGTTGGATGGTATCGGGCCAGAACATTTAACGATCGATGCTTTGCTGGATCGAGTTCGAGCGGGTGGTGTTCAGGAAGTGATCATGGCAACCAATCCGACAACGGAAGGGGATGGGACTGCCCTGTATCTTTCCAGTCTGCTTTCGCCTCTTGGCGTCCGAGTGACCCGATTGGCGCGAGGTTTGCCTTCAGGTTCTGTATTGGAATTCGCCAATAACCAGATGCTTGCGGACGCTCTGGAAGGCCGACGAAGTTTCTAAAGTTGTTCGTTTTGCTGCGGTTTGTTGTCCGTTTTGTCCTCCCGGCAGTCTAGAGACAGAGGTTTGCCGAATGTCCTCCATCAATATGTCTCTCGGCCAATCGATGCGGCAGGAGCAGAAACTGTCTCCACGGATGTATCAATCCATGGAAGTTCTGCAAATGCCTATTATGGACCTGAATGAACGCTTGAATCAGGAATTGGAGGAGAATCCGGTTCTGGAATTAGCTGAACCGACCGTGGACGAATTTGATCCGATAGAGCCAGAGGAGCCGACTGGTGATCCCGGTGCGAAAGAGTTAGTTGTTGATGCGGAGTCGGGCGAAACCGATTTCGACCGTCTCGACGCTCTGAGTCGCGATTGGGACGACGTTTTCGATGAGGAGCATCGCCGCTCTCGTAATGGCATCGACGAAGAAGGCGACCGTAAACACGACGCCATGCAAAACATGGCTTCCCGTCCCGAATCTCTGCAAGATTATCTCAACGACCAGCTTTCGTATCTCGATCTCGACGACCGACAAAGCCGTATCGTTAAATTTATTATCACAAACATTGACGAAAGCGGCTTTTTAAGTGTGATCGACGAGTCCGATCCGGAATATCTGAAAATGCTCGGCGACCGGCAATATGAGCCGGAACGTGCTGTACGTCGTCGCGTGCCATCGCTCGAAGAACTAGCGGGAAATTTTTGTCAGCTAGATGAAGAAGTTACGACGGACGAAATCGAGGAAGCACTGTTCACGGTGCAACAGCTTGACCCACCTGGTGTCGGAGCGCGTGACTTGCGTGAATGTTTGCTTCTTCAAGTGACGGCCGATACGCCTCATCGCGACCTAGTACGGCGAATGATTGAAGATCACCTGGGAGATATTCCGCACAATCGCCTGCCGGCCATCGAACGAGCAACGGGAGCTTCGATTCCGGTTATTAAAGAAGCCATCGAGGTCATCCGAAGGCTGAATCCCAAACCAGGTGCGACTTTTGCGCCCGACAACATTCCGTATGTTGTGCCCGATCTGGAAGTCACCCGCGACGACAACGGCGAGTATCAGATCAAGCTACTTGATGATTGGCTGCCGAATGTTTATATTTCGCCGCGTTATATTGAGTTACTCAAGGACAAAGATACCACGCCGGAAATGAAGGAATACCTTCGCAAAAAAATACAGTCAGCGACGTGGTTGCAAGAATCCATTGAGCAACGTCGTAACACATTACAAAAAGTAACCCGAGCCATCATCGAACACCAAAAAGCATTTTTGGAAAAAGGCCCGGAATACGTCCAACCGCTCAAGATGCAACAAATCGCCGACCAAGTTGGTGTGCATGTCACAACGGTCAGCCGTGCTGTGGATGATAAATGGGTCCAGACGCCTCGCGGCATCATGCCGCTCAAGCGTTTCTTCGGTGGCGGCAAAACTGTAGGCGGTGAGGAAGTCGCCTATGAGGTGATGAAGCAAAAACTGCTGGAGATCATCGGAGCCGAGGACAAATCCAATCCGTTGTCGGATGAAGACCTTGTCGATCGCATGAATGAACTGGGATATCCGGTGAAACGCCGAACCATAACCAAGTATCGGCAGATTGCGAACATTCCATCTTCACGCGAACGGAAAGAGTGGGCGAAGTAAGGTTTTAGAGCATGGCCCTTGAATCCGGAGCGGTCGTACCCAATCTGAAAATGTATACCACTGCCGGAGATTTTCATGCTCGTTTTACTCGTTGTGTTCGCCGTTGCACCACCAGCGACAAGTGCCACTAGGGCGGGCGACTACTTGCTGGCTGAGTACATGCGTAAGCAAGCCTTAGCAATTCGGGAAAAAGCCCTCCTCGATGTTAAGGACAAAGAGACTTGGTTGCGAGTCCGCGACCAGCGCCGACGCGAACTATTCGAGATGATGGGACTTGATCCGTTGCCGCCGCGTACTCCCCTCAAGGCAACGATCACCGGAACCATCACCACGCCGCACTATCGCGTCGAAAAGCTGCATTACCAGTCTATACCAGGCCTGTACGTCACGGCAAATCTGTATTTACCACTAAAGATTGACAAACCTGCTCCCGCCATACTGTACGTCTGCGGTCATGGAGCCTCGCCGGGCGGAAACAAGGCCACCTATCAGCATCACGGGGCATGGTTTGCCGAGAATGGGTACGTTTGCCTGATTGTCGATACCCTACAACTAGGTGAAATCGCAGGACTGCATCACGGAACCAATCGCTTCAATATGTGGTGGTGGCAATCATTGGGCTACACCCCTGCCGGTATCGAGCTGTGGAACGGTATCCGAGGCGTAGACTATTTGGAATCGCGGCCTGAGGTAGACCGTAAACGTATTGGCGTAACAGGTCGATCCGGCGGCGGTGCTACCTCGTGGTGGGTGATGGCCGCGGACGAGCGTATCGCCTGCGGTGTACCGGTCGCGGGACTGGCGGATATTTACGCCCATCTAAGCGAAGGTTATCCAGGCCGATTGGCTAACGGCGTCATCGGAGGCCACTGTGATTGCATGTATTTTGTGAACACCCACCGTTGGGACTTCATCCAGGTGATGGCCTTGTGCGCACCGCGTCCGCTCATGCTGGGTAACAGCGACGAAGATCTAATCTTTCCCATACACGGCTATCGGCGTCCGGCTGCTCCGGTAAAAAAGCTGTACGAGGCGATGGGGGCGAGTGATAAGTTTACCTTATTGGAAACCAAAGGTCCTCATAAGGATACGCCCGAACTACGTCAAGGAGCTTTCGCATGGCTCAATCGCTGGCTGAAAGAGGGTGCCGGCGAAGTCGTTCAACCGGAGCGACCGCGTCACGACCCCGTCGCGCTCAAGGCTATCACCCGTACGCCGTCAGACGCGATTAACGACATTGTACACGAACGCTTCCTCCGGCCGGCCCGCGTCGAAATGCCTGACTCGCCCGAGGTGGCTCGTCCCTGGTGGGAAGCAAAATCCGTGGAACTGCGTCAAAAAATTCATGAGCGCGTCTTCGGCGGTTGGCCCCGGTCACCCGGTGCGATCGGTGGGCGGACGATCGAAAAGACCATCGATGGTATTCAAGTCTCAGCCATCGACTTTGACTCCGAGAATGGTGTTCCTCTACGAACTTGGCTCTTGCGTACCGGTGATCCGGCTGAAATCATAATAAATGTATGCGACGAGAAGGGATGGCATAAGTGGCTGGAGGAACTCGGCCCCGATTTCGCTAACCTATTGTACGGTAAAGCTAATCCGGCACCGACGCCCTATCCGACCTGGAAACGGACGCAGTTCCAGAATCTCAAACGTTCGATGACCGCCTACGGCTGGGCGTTCGCTATTGTCGCACCTCGCGGCATCGGGCCCACCCGCTGGAGTGACAAAGAGCCACAACATGTGCGACGGCGGTTTGCCTTACTGGGGCAAACGCTCGAAGGGCAGCAGACGTGGGACATACGTCGCGCTCTGGAGGCGCTGCCACTTGGAAAGACCAAGGTCACGCTACAGGCCGAGGGCGATCTCGCTGTCTGCGCTATGTACGCTGCACTTTACGAGCCGCGCGTGTCTAGGCTCGAATTATCACGGCTGCCCCGTTCACATCGCAGCGGCCCGGCATTTCTCAATGTCCTGACTATTCTTGATTTGCCGCAAACGGTCGCGTTGCTGGCTCCGCGTGAAGTAGTGATCGACGGTGACGCGAAGGACTGGCAGTGGCCGCTCGTGTTACTCAAGAAGATCGGTGGAAAGGGACTGACGGTTGGACGAAAGGACGAGTAATGGACGAACGCGAGAAGCAAGCCGAGGCCGCTCGGAAACTTGGTATCGGCGAATTGCGTAGGCATGTACTGTTGTGCGTAGGTGAAACTTGCTGTTCTGGAGAGGCAGGAATGGCAGCTTGGGAAAGCCTCAAGACCCAGATAAAAGAACGCGGAATGACCGATTGTTATCGGACCAAGGTCGGGTGTCTTCGCGTCTGCATCGGTGGACCGGTGGCGGTGGTGTACCCCGAGGGTGTGTGGTACGCAGGTATCACCGCCGACCGTGTGCCGCAACTGGTGGAGGAACATCTGGTAGAAGGCCGACCAATAGAGGAATGGACGTTCGCTCGGAATCCGCTTCCGAACGACAATCCATCAACGTGAACGGGCCTTATAGCCCCATCACATTATAACCGCAGTCCACATAGATGACGTGTCCCGTGATCGCGGACGCCAACGGGCTACACAAAAACGCCGTGGTGTTCGCGACTTCCTCTGCCGTGATACCGCGAGGCAATGGCGAACGAGTAGCGGCGTACTCGATCATCTTAAATATGCTGTGATCTTCGGTTCCGATGGCGCTGGCGGCTCGGGAGGCGTAGGGACCAGCCGAGACGAGGTTGATTCGAACGCCTTTACTCCCAACGTTGCTGGCTAGTTGCTTGGCGTCAATTTGCAACGCGGCTTTAGCGGTGGACATACCGCCGCCGTAATGCGGTACAACGCGATCACCGCCGATGTACGTCAACCCTACGACGCTGGCTCCATCGGGACGGTTTTCCATCAGAGGCAATGCGGCTCGTACCAATGCGGTCAGTGAGTAGGCACTAATGCTAATGGCTTGGAGATAGGCCGCTCGGCTGGTGTCCACGGCACGATTGCGAATCTCGGGACTGAAAGCCACGGAATGAATCAGGATGTCGAGGTGTTGATGTGATTCCGCCACTTTTTTGACCAGTCCGGCTATCGTGTAGTCGCCATACTCGTCCTCGATTCGTTTGAAACGCCGATCCGTTCGCACACTCTCTGGAACGTCTGCCATGCTGTCATAGCTAACGTCGCAGGGAAGCACGCGATCTACCTTGAGCTGACCACGGCCCAACGGTAGCTCCTTGCTTTTAAGGTCATCCGGGCTGGTGCCGTTCAAGAAGCCTTCAACAATTCGTTGCATCCGGGGATGAACCGCCCAGACTAAGCGCGCCCCGGCTGCCTGGAGAGTCTTGGAGATGAACCAGGCGAAACTCTTATCATCACCTACACCGGTCACCAATGCCACCTTACCGCTCAGGTCGATCGGGATCATCACCGAGTCTCCAAAAAAGGATCTTGATGTGGTTGGATAGCACTTGTGGTAACCACGGACAAGGGGAAATAGGTTCCTTTGCGGTTGTTCGTCGTTTCTTACTCGCCTTATTGTCTCACATGGGGTACCATAATTGTACTTCATCGGAGACGACGAATGCTTGCTGCATTCCTACTGCTGGTAACGGCTGTTGACGTCGAGATTATCGAAACAGACATTCCACCGGACGGATGGCCCACCAATTGGCCTAGAGCAACCGAGCGGTACACCGAACCGGCCCTTGCTCCGTTTTATTTACCCTGGCGGTACACCGGGACTGGCGTGCGCGCGGCGCGGCCTAGTCCGATTCTGTTGCGAGCAGGCGTTACCGACACGCTCCCCGCTGGACGTTATCGACTTTTGTTGCGAGCACGCGGCGGAGCCCGAGTCTTACTCGATGGTAAAGAACTTGCCTCCCTTCCGGCACCTACCCGTATTCTCGACGGCCATAACGCCGTACGTCACGACGCCCTGGAACTCGGCCTCACACGCCGTGTCGCTGCTGGTGATCGCGAAAAATTATGCGAGGTCGTCTTGGATGGGAAACCTCATCGCTGGGAATTGCAAGTGCGTGTAGGTGGATTAATTGGCAAGTCGCGTTTGAGACTGGAACTCGGCGAAACGCTCGTGGCCTTGGCTCCGGTGGGTAGTAATGATTTCTTCCTGCTTGGAGAGCGAATCGCACTTACGGATGATGCTTGGGATGAATACGCCGGACGAGTCCTTCAGTCTCACGACGAACGCGAAAGCTCCAGACGCCGCGAAGCGATGGCCGCTCATGCCGATGCCCTGCGGGAACGTCGTAGACAGGATCGGCTGTGGCTCGCAGCTCATCCTGCACCAGCGGTTCCCCGTCCAACACCTGGCCTACCCGCGTTCAACGAAGTCGATCATTTCCTCAATCCGGGAATTGCCGCCGCGTTAGCCAACCGTCACGACCTGACACTTATAGACTTCCAGCGCGATATACGCCCTTTATTTGAAAAACACTGTTTAGCCTGCCATGACAAAAAACCCCGTGGCGGATTACGCCTCACAGCGCGAAAAGATGCGATGGCGGGTGGCGACTCTGGACCAGCGCTAGTGGTGGGGAAACCAAATCATAGCGAACTATTCAAACGGTTAAACGATCCCGATCCGAACCGACGAATGCCTCCAGGCGGCCGCGAACTAACTCAAGCGGACAAGAAGCTCATCGAAAAATGGATCGCCCAGGGGGTCGATTGGCCCGATACTCCGCGCGTCACCCTGAGTCGCTTACCCGAATCGCTTGAGCCGTTGGCGTTCCTGCGTCGTGTGCATCTGGATCTCGTCGGTACAGCCCCGACACTGAATGAAATTTATGCCTTTAAGGGCGACCGTCGGGCCGTCGTCGATCGACTTTTGCAAGACCCTCGTCATACCGACGCCTGGCTTCCTTACTGGCAAGATGTCCTCGCTGAAAACCCCAACCTGATCAACCCCACCCTCAATAATGGTGGTCCATTCCGCTGGTGGCTACGCGACGTTCTGCGCGACAACAAACCCTGGGATTTGGCCGTTCGCGAATTGGCCATGCTTGACGGTGATCCTCACGGCGGCGGGACCGCTGGTTTCGGCATGGCCGCTCAGAATGACGCCCCTATGGCTGCCAGGGTCGGGATCATGGTCAAGGCTTTTCTCGCCGTCGAGATGAAATGTGCACGCTGTCACGATGCCCCCTACCATGCCGTCAAGCAAGCGGATCTCTTCCATCGTCTGGCGGGTTGCCGGGCGGCCGTTGCGA
>RGDT01000081.1 GCA_009918525.1 Planctomycetia bacterium | reverse complement strand
CCGTAACGTTCTGTAGTATATCTTGGATCTAGCGATGCGGGGGCTGCACCACCTATTTTAGTAACACCCTTGTAATTTGTATTGGCAATTTTTATAGTTTCTATGTTAGGGCTACTAATAACTACTGTACCTGCATTTTGTCCTAATGCCGCCATTAGTGCAACGATACGGACGGCGTCGGGAACTTCGAGCAACACTTCGCCCAAATGTGACCACGGCCAGACAGGATCAAAAACGACGTTCATGCCGTCTTCGCCTCCATCTTGGAGGAATCATTGGGAGCTGGAAGCGTGGGCGAGGGGGGGGGGGCAACGCCCCGATTCCCCGTCGCTGACGCTTCTGGCACTTCGGAATCATCGCGGTAGAAGCGGTTCGCGAATACTCCCTCCAGCGTCATCACGGCCAACAGGGCCAACAACAGATACGGCATCAGCTCTACGGGAGACGGACGCGACATGCTGAGGGCCGCGCGTAGTGTGGCGGCTTTCCCTTGTTCGACCAGCGACTTCTCCCCGAAGATAGCCTCAAGCTCCTGTTGGGGGATGCTATCGAGGTCGGTTTCACCGGCAGGAATATTGAGGCTGAAACCCGCGACGGGATGACACAGAGCTGGAAGCATAGGCCATGGCGAATCGGGGCGTGGACGCACACCGCTCGCCGGAGAGTTGCGTCCATCGCGCACCAAGTAATTTCCCGGTAGCTTCGCCTGTGCGACAGCGATTTCTCCGTTCGCGGCGGGCATCCGCAATTTTCGTTCGCCGCCGGTCAGTCCAGGCCCTTCGATGGTGTAGGGCGGAACCAACGGCGTCGGGACGCGAGCGCTTGGCTCGGTGCCACAGATAAACGCCGTTTCCGGTGGTATTTCCTCACCGGCGAGATAGCGAGAAGCTCGGTCGATCAGCACCAACCCGAACGAGCTATCTTGCCAGTAGTTCGTCCATTGCGTAAGCGAGTCGATGCGGCGGATATCCAACGGCGTCGTAAACAGCAACACCCGACCACGTCCTACCACTCGCTCGGCTAGGGCCGCGTCTGAGTTTTCGTAAGCGGCCACCGTAGCGGCCCCGTCAGCAAGCTTCCCGAGTTTCCAGTATCGCCGCACCAAGGGCCGCAATTCATCGCGAGCAAAATCGGGATCGGAGGACCGACTCCAGGCGACGAAAGGAAGCATGAGCGAGTGCGTTCCGCCGAAGCGAGCCCAGTAGAGTGTTTGGGCAGGGGCCAACGATACCAAGGGCGCGGGGAATAACTCGGGGACGTTGAACTCGTTGGGGACCGTTTCTTCACCACCTGGAACGACGGCCAGCCCGCCGCCTTTCCGAACGAAATCCAGAAGCCGACGCCGTAGCTCTGTCGGAATTCGAGTTGGTTGGCACAGGGTGACGACGTTGTATTCACTCAGATTGACTGACTCGGCCTTGGCATAGTCGCGTACTTCGTTTGTGAAGGATCCAAGAGCCTCTTGAGCGGCGTTCCAAATGCGTGAGACCGAATGATCGGACTCGACGAGCGTGAGCATCTTGCCGATACCGCGTACGGTCAGCAGTGCATAGCGGGCATCGTCTGCGGCCAGAGCGTCTCGCGTGCCGAGTCGAAACGTTAGACCGTGCGGCCCGGCTGTTTTCGGGGCTTGCTGCTCGAAAGTGATGAGAGCTTGTGTTTGATCACGGGTCAGCGTCACGGGCTGTCGAGTAGGGGCCGAAGACTTGTTCAGCCCTTCAGCCCCCGCGGCCAATCCCTCTTGGTCAGCGGCCTGACACGTCACCTCGTTTTCGTGTCCACCGATAGTGCCGCGCACCCGCACCCGCACCACGTAGCGTCCGCCCGGTGCGACCGTAGTCGGCGTTAGTTCGACCGATTCGATTCCCATATTGACTGGCGTTTTAGACCCCACATCGACAAACAACACGCTTACGCCATCGGGAATAACCGGCTGGGTCCCGCGAGCATCCCAGCAACCCCGTGTGCGGTCGGAGAAGATGACGAGTAGATGCGCAGGCGAACGGGATGTGTCAACGCCCTGGTGTGACGGCGAATCGGCCCGATGACGTGCCAGAAAGTCTAGCGCACGCTCGACCGCACGATTGAGCGGTCCCGCACCAGAGCGAATCTGTATTTGCTTGAGCCGAGAGCGAGCGTCAAGGACGCTCCCCAGCGTTTCGGGGGCCGATTCGCCCGAGTCGATCAGGGCGACGCGGCTGGTAGGTTCCAATTCGTCTAGTAGTTCGCGACATCGGGACAGTGCTTCATCGAGCCGAGACATTCCTGCAACCGTATAGCCCATACTCGGGCTGGTGTCGAACAGCAGAGCGGCGACCACGGGCCGATCCATGGCCGCCCCGATGCGATCGCCAAATAGTCGCGGCCGGGCAAATGCCAGCACCAGTACGGCGATCACCGTGACGCGCAATAGCAATAGGAGGAGGTGCCGTAATTGCATCCGGCGTTGGTTGGTCTGTTTTCGCTGAGCCAGGAAACGAAAGGCCGGGAAGACGACCCGGCGCGGTTTCTGACGTAGCAACAAATGAAGCCCGATCGGCACGCCGGCGAGCAACAGGCCAAACAGCAGATAGCCTTGTAAGAACATCGCCCGGTCTCGGGGTTGTCGAATCCATCCTAGTGCCGCATTATATCGCGCATTGGGACCGAGGTCATCGCACGAGCAATTCCGCTCGGCGTACCTCGCTTGCTACTGCGTCGAACAGCATGGACAACACGGCTTCACGTTCCAATCCCTGATACGACTCCGGCGGTATCAGTTTGCCCACGGACACCGCCATCCCTCCACCCGTCCGCGTCCAGAACAGCGGCGACGGCAACGGCAACTTTCGGTTTCGCGGGAACGATTCATACGCTCCGGCGATGCCAACCGGTAGAATCGGCACAGGGCACCGCCGCAACACCAACATGACACCGGGTTTGAATGGTAGCATGTCGCCGGTGGGGCTGCGTTCGCCCTCGGGAAAAATAAGTAGCGGCTTGCCCGCCTTAAGTATACTCACACTGGTTTGCAAGCCCTCGCGTCCAACCCCGTCTTGGTCGATGGGCACCGCACCGAGATTGTGGATCAACCAAGAAAAATAGCGATTGCGAAATAATGTCTTACGGGCGAGGTAACCGATCCGTCGCCTCACGGCCACTCCGACGAGTGGAGGATCGAAATAGCTTTCATGGTTGGCCAGGATGAGGACCGGCCCGTGATGTGGCATATTGCTCACGCCCACCGTGCGTAGGCTAAAGCCCAAGGTCATTACTGTGTAAGAAGTCAGGTAGGCCAGATCGTAAAACCAGTCGGATCGTTTCGATTCCATTCAGCGCAACCTTTCGCGAACCTTTGCTTCCATGCACGCGACCACTTCTTCGAGTGTTAAATGCGTGCTATCCAGATGAACCGCATCGGGGGCAGCCCGCAGAGGGGCCAGCTTGCGTTGTTCGTCGCGCTGGTTTCGTTCGGCCAGTTCGCGACGCAGTTCCTCGACATCCACCATGACACCGCGCGACTCGAGTTCCTTCACCCGCCGCCGCAGTCGTTCTTCGGGATCGGCAAACAGATAGAATTTGCAACCCGCTTGAGGGAACACCACCGTCCCTTGATCGCGTCCTTCCGACACAATGGCTCCGCTCGATGCTATCTGTCTTTGCATGTCCGCTAACTGCAAGCGTACAGCTGTGCTGACCGCTACAACGGACGCTCCCTGGGAAATATCGTTGTCTCGAATGCGTTTGGTGACATCAACGCCGTCAAGAATGACGATACCGCCGGGGAGCATTTCCAGACACAACGACGGCACTAGGTTAGCGAGACCCGATTCGTCGGTCCAGGCGATGTTCGCATTTTGGGCAGCTAGAGCCACCGAGCGGAACATGGCTCCGGTGTCCAGGTAAGCGAATCTGAGTCGGCTAGCCAGGGTTCGCGCCGCAGTCGATTTGCCCGCACCGGCTGGGCCGTCGATAGTGACAATCATTCGGGGGGACTGATGGTAATGGTGAGTTGTTCGCCCGGATTGACGAGCGTGCGTCTCATCGGTCCTGTCAGCATCCCTTCGCCGCCCAGGGTGTAAGAGATTGTGCCCGCCTGCATGTTAGGCAGGGTTCGGCTGCGTCCAGGAGGGACGGTATACATCATGCCGTCGATCGTCACATAGGCTGGCACAGTCATGAGGTTTTCGAGGCGAACGATGCCCGAATTGGTTCCGACTGGGCCGAATTTGGTGTTTTGCTTGGTTGGACGTTCGGCGAGTTTCTCGATACGGTCGAGGCGATCAGAAAGGATGCGAAGGTCCAGGTCGCGTAATTTCCGCAGGTTGGCAATTTCCTCCCGCAACGCCTGAAGTTCCTTTTTGAGGTCCGTTATCGTGGTGTCTTCGGGAGATTGTGCCAACGTGGGCATGGCGATTGCCAACGTGACACACGCAGCAGCAAGGGAGAGCTTTCTCATGGTGGTCAACTCCTCGGAGCAGCGAGCGGCGGATGTAACGACTAGGCGAGCGGGAATGTAGGTCCCCAGAACGGCAAAACACACTCGCCATCCTTATAAAGCATAAAAGCGATTCAATCGTTCCGCAAGGAGAAGTCGTCACCTTGTCTCATCGAATTAGTAAAAGCGTCCTTAAGAACACGTTACACACGGGGACAGATTCGCATTCTGCCTACAAAATCGCCAGATTTAACGATGACGAACCTCCAACTTACGATGGTTCTGCTCTCGCAATCCTTGATAAAGCATAAAACCGTGAAAATAATCGGTTATTTTTGTTCCCCGATTGGGCTCGTGTAGCTTCTGTCGTTAAGACGGGCTAGGAATCCAGTCAGAATTACCTATGAATAAATTAGTTGGTTCTTGATCCGGCACTCGTCGTGATCGTGAACTAGCATTCCATTGAGATTTTTCACGGAGTCCCCGACGCGAGTCGGCGAGAAATAGACCAAGGGGCGAGCGACGCTCATGGCGGCTCCCATCACAGGCGATGAGTTGCTGGAAGTTATCCGTAAAAGCAATCAGATTGATTGCCGTCAACTTTCATTGTTTGTAGAGTCGCATTCCGCTGTCGGATCGATGAATCCGCGCAAACTGGCCGCATTGTTGGTCCGCGAACAAATCGTTACCATTTTTCAGGCCGAGCAATTTCTACTCGGGAAACACCGAGGTTTCTACCTGGGTGGCTATCGCATCGTCGAGCGGATCGGTAGAGGTGACAACGGTACCGTATATCGCGCTGAACATCAAGCCATGCGGCGATGGGTCGCTATCAAAGTGCTGCCACAAAAAATCGCGGACGAGTCGGAGACTCGCGAACGTTTTCGCCGTGAAGCCGTCGCTACGGGATTGTTGGATCATCCCAATATAGTCCACGTCTATGATTTTCTCGACGAAGGTGGAATGAACGCGATCGTCATGGAATACGTTCAGGGGCGAAACCTTCAGGAAATCATCAACGCCAAAGGTCCGCTACCTCTGGGGACCGCCTGTCTGTATGCCCGTCAGGCAGCCTACGGTCTGCATCACATCCATCAGGCGGGAATGGTTCATCGGGACATAAAGCCGGCCAATTTGATGCTGGATCGTTCGGGGATGATCAAGATATTGGACCTTGGACTAGCTCGCTGTCAAATCGAAGGCGAAAACCCGCTGACCCGAAAAATCCGCCGCGATGATCTCCTGATGGTGATGGCGGATTATCTACCGCCCGAACAAGCCCTCAGTATGCATGATGTAGACCACCGTACGGACATTTACGCGCTTGGAGCTACCCTCTACGCCTTGCTCGCAGGCCGACCTCCGTTTTCGGAAGGCAATTTCGGGCAAAAACTCGCCTGGCATCAAAACCGATCCCCCGAGCGACTTGATACCCTTCGGCCCGATATTCCCAGCGAATTGGCTCAGTTGGTCGCTCGTATGTTAGCCAAACGGATGGAAAATCGGCCCGCGAATTGTGCTGCAGTCGCCGCTGATCTCGAAATGTGGTCCGATCCGCTGCCGGTGCCTCATCGGGGTGATTATATGACCGCTCCGCGTAATACGACGTTAAACGCAAGCGGTTTTAGTACTTCTTCGCCTGATATACAGATTGTGTCCGAAGCACGAGCCTGGGCCGACCGCGCGGAAACCGAGACGAATCACGCACAAAATCAGCAACAAACTCAACCAATCATCCCGGTCCTGTCGCTACCTGATTCTCCACAACAGGGGAGGGACGATGAGGAAACTTCCCCAGCCTCCCCTCTTAATCAATTACAAGTCATTTCGCAACCCACACAACGCGGGAACGACGAGCAAGTCGGCGAACGATATCAATCCCATACCAGCCAAAGCGTTAATGATACTACCCGGCGGCACTCACAAAGAAAGTCCATATTCGATTGGTTGGCTCAGTGGTTTATCCAAAAACGCTAGTGTGGGCGAGTGGAGTGTGTCAACGCCCCGACCACGTTTCATTCCCTAGGCGGTTGCCCTAATGCTATCAGTGGAGCGTTTTAGCTACCTATGTGCCCAGGTGGGTTGGTGGCAGCACCGCCTACGCCGTTAGGTGGGCTGATTGGGGTGAGGGGGAGTTGTGGTGGAGTGGAGGGCTTTCCTTCTCCGCCTAAAATCGCAGAATTGTTGCTGGCGACTCCACTCGATTGCTTGCTGATGGAACTTATCACGCCAACCGGTATAGGACTATTGCATAGATGCGGCGGGAGTGCCGGTTCCTTCAATAGTGAGGCGACCGGAGGCGGATCGCAATCGCACACACCAGCCGTCTTCATGAGCGTGTGGCACCCGCACAAGAGCGAGCCGAGAGCCAACGTCGCACCCATAACCGCATATCGCCTCATGGGAATCTCCCTTCCCCGTGAAACACAATCTGTCAAAATAGATCGACGGCAACGAACGCATGGCTTCAATGATTTACATGGTATGAGTGAAATCAGCCAAAAGGATGAAAAGCAATGGATGCAGTGATCATGGCGGCAGGACTGGGAACGCGACTCAGGCCGCACACCGAGAAAGTGCCTAAACCCTTGTTACCCGTTCGCGGAAGGCCGATCCTCGATTGGGCTTTGGGCGCATTACCTAAATCCGTAGACCGGGTGATTGTCGTCATCAACTACCACGGCGAGCAGATCGAACAATACCTCCGTTCGCAAACGCACATTCCCCGTGCCGAAGTCGTCTGGCAGAAAGAGCCTCGCGGTACGGGCGATGCCCTGCGTTCTTGTCAGGAACGGTTGGCGAGCAGGATTAACACCTCGCTATTCGGAACGGAGAATAGCGAACGCAATTTTTCGGGGGCTTCGTCCTTTCTGGTGTGCAACGGCGACGATTTATATGGTGCGGCCGATCTGGCTCGGATGGTCACCCATCGTGCCGCCATGCTGTGTGCTCCTGTCACAGAACCGGAGAAATTTGGTATCGCCACCACGCGAAGCGATGGCAGCCTAGAACGTTTGGTCGAAAAACCGAAAGGACTAAACGGGGAACAACTAGCCAACGCGGGTGTCTATACTTTTCCGCTAGACGTGTTCGATATCGAATTATCGCTCTCACCGCGAGGTGAATATGAGATCACACAATACGTCAGTGAGTTGGCGACACGCGGACGGGTAGCCATCGAGCGAGCACTGTTTTGGTTGCCCATCGGTGATGTGGCGGCTTGGAATGCCGCGCAACAGGTCGAACTCGACGCAGTTCTTCAGGGGCGATAGTTAGCAATATGCAAGTGGAATAACAATATTTGGGACGTGAGTCTGTTCAAAAAGGGACATAAAAGGGGATGGAAGTTCTCTAAGGTTTTCTAATCCTCAAAAAGCTTACATCCCCCTCTTCGCCCCAACTAAATGCCTTAAGGAACGGGCGGCTTAGACGTATCAACCGGAGTATCCGTCGAGCTCGGAGCCGGAGCCGACGACGGAGGAACCAACGGCAGAGTCGTTCGCGGCTCGACAGGGGACGTCGGAGTCGCCGGCGATGGCGGCGGCATCGCGGGCTTGGACGCTTGTTCTTCTTCCTCTAGGAACACATCGTCCAGTTCGTTGGTGTCTACGCTTTTGCGCAACAGGAAATAGATGATCGTACTGGCCGTCCAGAAGAAGCTGTATCCGAAACCCAGAACCAACAGAAAGGCCAAAGATAACCAGAAACCCACCAGCCCCGCTCCGAGGTGGTTCCACCAGGCGAGCGATTCCTTGTATTCGCTAAACGCGACCGGATCGATGCGATTCCACTGGCCGGCGTTCATGCCTCCTTCACGCTGTGTCGAACGCGGTTCGACCACGTCGCGGCCCGGCAACTTCTTTTCCTTGTTGGCTGGATCAGCCTTTTCAGGACTCTTGACGCCTTCGAGCAGCAATTCACGCCAACCGAACGAGGTCGGAGCATACACGAACAGAAAAGCCGGTTCACGGTTGAAATATCCCGCACCGGGGGTGTTGCTTGCCCCCCATTTTGCCAGATAGACCGCGAAGCTACCCATGAAACCAATGAAGAACACCACCGCCCCACCGTAAGCTACCGATACCAACGCGTACCACACGAAGTGCCAAGGGCGTTGGTAGACGTAACTGTACGTTCGGCTCACCGCTTCCCAACTATCTGTTCCCTCGGTGCTGATCGTTGCCGCCATCAACGGCCAACCGACCAAGCCAACCAGGGCGACGGCCATGATCAGACCGAAAGTTAGCCATAACGGCCAGAACAGACCGGCAAACAGGTCGCCAACCACGGGAATCATGCCAATGAAGTAGGGGAACGCGGAGAAAATCACCAACATAAACACGAAGCCCAGCGGGAACAGCGGAGCCAAGACATAGTCCACCAGACGCTTGAAGGTGAATTTCAGTGCCTCCGTTACACCGATGCGTTCACCCTTGGTCGCGTATTGAACGGCGGCGATTCGAGTAATCGCTCCGCCGAAGATCGACCAGGTGACGAGCATAACTAACGCAGCCAAAAGGAAATAAACCTTACTGATAAACGTGTTGTAGGGTGACAGGAAGTAAACAATCGGGCGAACGAACTTGATCAGCGGCTCGATCATCACGGGCACTTGATCGCGGCTGAACCAGTCCCAGAAGAAGCCTGGTTGCCAGGGCAAACCAGTCTGCCCGGTGACGAGCAGATAGGGGTTCGGCCCGCGGTCCTCGAACCACGGCCAGACCGAGAGACGGGCGTGCGGTTTTATCTTGCCCAGGTCACCGTAACGTACTGCATGAGGAGCCATCGCTTCCAGTTTAGCCCGCTCAGTCTTTTGAGCTGGTGCCAGCTTGCTGATCTCACCCATGATGTGTTCGCGGAAGATTTGCGGAGCCGATTTCTCGGACTGGAGCGGATCGAAATTAGCCAGTAACTTTTCTACCTTTTGATACTCTTCGAGCGTTTCGGCAAAATCTTCTACCGCGTAGCGTTCGTCGCGGCTACCCACACCTGCCGCCTCGTGCATCAGGTTCCACGCCTGGCGTTTCTCGCGATGTTCTGCGTAATCCTGAGCCGTTCGGCTCTTTTCTTCCGATTGTGACCAGATCGGTGCCGTTTTGTCATACCCAGCTGCAAAGACCAGTGACAGAATTGACCACCCAAGCGTCATGGTAACGATGCCGCCGGCAGCAAGCAATAATTTGTTCAGATCCAGCGCAATTTGGAAAGCGCGGAATAATTCGGTGAACGGAGCAAGCGTCCGCCATGAATCCCGCACCTCGGTTTTTTCCTCGGCCATACCCGCTCCTTGTATATCACGTTTCTCGCAGCCTACGATGCGATACTCGATTGCGTTCATAGTATACGGAAGGAAGCGAGAGCGGGGAGATCCCTTCCGGATCCGTTTGAGAATCTTACGAGACTTGTCCTCGATTCCTGTCGTCGGACCCCTCGCCTGCGTTTCGTATAACAGTCAATGCCCCTTCTGGAGTCCCTCTGCCGTGACACTCGCCGATCTTCGTCGTAACTATACGCAAAATGGTCTTAGTGAGTCTGATGCCGGTCCTGATCCCCTCGTTTTGTTCCGTCGCTGGTTCGACGAAGCGTTGGCGGCCAAACTCACCGAACCGAATGCCATGACACTGGCCACCACGACGCCCGATGGTTGGCCTTCAGCACGTATTGTGTTACTCAAAGGGTTGTCAGAAGGGGGATTTACCTTTTTCACAAGCTACCGGGGCCGCAAGGCTCAGGAAATGGACGCGAACCCGCGTGCGGCACTGGTGTTTTACTGGGGCGACTTGGAGCGTCAGGTACGAGTCGAGGGCATTGTCGCTAAAGTGTCTCCCTCTGATTCCGACGACTACTTTGCCAGCCGTCCACGCGGTAGCCAGATGGGAGCCTGGGCCTCGGTCCAAAGCGCAACTATCCCCGGCCGTGAAGTCTTGGAAGCGAACATGGCCGACCTCGAACAGCGGTTCGCCAGTGGACCAGTACCCCGTCCAGAAGGGTGGGGCGGCTATCGACTTTGGCCGCACGCGATTGAGTTTTGGCAAGGAAGACCGTCGCGCTTACATGACCGTCTACGATACCGGCGCGACGGGGAAGGCTGGATTCGTGAACGATTATCTCCCTGAAAACGCGGTTCGGAAAGTGTTCGTTTCTTCCCGAACCGCTCAAGGGTGTTACTTCCGCGATGATGTCTTCTCCGCGGTCGGGAAATCAGCCGGTATGGTCGTTTGTGTGACTTTACCGGTCGCTGCCCACTCGGTGCCGCGCTGTAACGTCACGATAAATCCGACGCACTTCATCGCCTCGACCCCATGTCCCAAGGCTGTGTGGAAAACGCGCCCCTTGCCGTAATCGACAGTCATCAACAGGGGTTCATTCTCACCGCTTCCGCCAGTGCTTTTCTCAGCCTTCGCATAGGCCAACACTTTCAGATTCTTTGCGGGACCGCGAAGACGATCGTAGAGTTCGTCCTGGGCGTGCATCCATTTTTCCGGTAATCCCTTGGTGATAGGGTGTTCGGTATCGAGAAGCTGCATCAGAAACGCATGCTGACGGCCGTGGCTACCGCCGTTTCCCTTGGATTCATCGCGTACGACTTTGCCATCCTTGATGCGAACGTAGGGACCATTCTTTTCGTTGCGTCCGCCCCATCCGCCGAGGCCGATCATTTCGTTGTACTCTAGCCAACTGGTGAAGGCATTGTTAGCGGCGTGAACACTGACGAAGCCGCCTCCGTTCTTCACGAAATCGTTAAACGCTTCGCGCGTTTCTTTACTCCACATTTGACCGTTGTAGTTCGATACGACAACCTGATAATCGCTGAATTTGGGCTTAAACGAGGAAAGATCGCCACTCGGTGGAGACGTCGCCACTTCTACCTGGAAGATTTTCGCATCTTCCAAAGCTTTCTTGATTAGTGGCGTCGTGACTTTCCAGGCGTGATTGTTTTGTCCATCCACGATCAAGACCTTGATCGGAGCCGCATCAGCGGCAAAGAGCAGTGCAAGAGAGAAGACGAGCATCGACGAGACCTCCGGGAGAGGGCGAACGGAGTTCAGCATACGCCCAGAGACCGTCAACGCAAATCGTCATCACTTTCGAGGTCGGCTTCGGTGAACAGCGTGAAACCAAGCCGGACCAAAGTTCGCGCCGCCGTTTCATGATCCTCAACATGTAACGCCAATGCCGAGCGACCATGCGGTCCAATCAACAGTGGATAAGCATAATTAATGCCTAATTCAGCTCCCAGCAGAGCTTTGCAGATGGCCACGAGAGGTTGTTTGGTGTCGGGTAACTCTACGACGAGAAGATCGCTTTCCGTGATGGGCAGTTTTGCCAGCTCGAAAATTTCGCGAGCGCGTTCCGGATCCGTTAGAACCATACGAATGATGGCACAGTCAGCCGAGTCCACGATCGTGAGAGATACGATACGAATATCCGTGCTCTCGAAGCGGCGGACCACCGAAAGGAGGTTACCCACGCGATTCTCAAGGAACACATTGAATTGCCGTACGCTGGGATAATCGCGTCCCCTTGCCGTGGCAAACTCGATATCTCCGCCTGCTCCCTCGTCTTGACCTTCGCTCATGTGAAACTCCTGGAAATGAGCGTGCAGTCTAACCCAGCGACCCTGGGGGCGTCAATCGTCGGCGCGACTTTCTAATCGATGCAACAAATGAGCATCAACGCTACCTATAACGATGCCGCCGAATTGTCCCTGCTCACTGGCTTCGTTCTCAAACTGATGAAGCCAGCCATTGCCCTCACGCCACAGGGTGAATACCGCTCCCTTGGGTAGATAGAGCCAACTTAATCGCCGAGCCTGCGCGGTATGACCACATTCGTGAGCTAGTATCTCACTGGCACTTGGATAAGCTGGAAATCCCCCTGCAATTCGCCGATTCTTGTCGGCCAATCGTCCAGCCCGTACGGTTACTGGAATGCATCGTGATGCCGGTTCTTTCATCTGTTCGCGCAGGATGGTGGCTGCGAAGTCCCACCCACATGCGATGATAGAATCCGTCCAGGTAATCACGGTTCCCGCAAAGAACGGCCGTGGCCAACCACTATCCATGTTCCGCCGTGCCACAGCCACCACACTTATTATTCGCCACATTGCCTCGCGACGAGTTTTGCCGTAGATTTGATATGCGGGGCGATTCACCGACTTATGCATCGCGCTAAACCAAGCGTTGTACATCGATTAGTATTAACCCCGACGCAGACGCAAAAACGGTAGAAACACCGGTGCGGAATCCTGGTCGGCCTGCAATGTGGCTTGCTGCCCACGTAAACGGCGTGTCTGGAGATCGCAATATAATTGATGTAATTTTGGACAATCAGGATGGGAAAATTGGGCCGTTTGAACGGCACGTTGTGCTTCGTCGGGCCGCCCCAGTTCACAATAGCCACGAGCGAGCTTTTCGACTAATCGAACATCTCTTGCGGCTGCCTGACGCAACCAAGTCAACCCAGTGCGCACTCGGCCAAGTCGGATATTAAGCAACCCAGCTTCGGCTTGACTGGCCGGATAGTGCGGAGCCAGACGCATGGAATGGCGGAAGTGCTTCAGTGCGTGCGATAGGCGACCATGCGGATGAGACGCGACGCAAATGCCCAACAAATGGCGATATCTCGCAGTGCGTGGTGCGAGGCGCACGGCCTTACGAAAATGCCCATGGGCGCGACGATACCGTTTAAGACTGAGGTAGATTTCCCCCAATAAGCATTGCACTTCTTCTGCTCGCAATTTGGAAAGTGGAAAGGCTTCGACATCTTTCAACAGTTCCAGAGCAGGAATGAATTGGAAAGAACCAACCAGCCGGCGAGCACGTTCAATGAGATGATCGACTAGACATAAAAAGTCAGACATCGTCGCTGCCTCCCTGCGTGACGATGGGCGTGCAAGTCAAGGCAATACATTGTAACGACTTGTGAAAAGCGAGCAATCCCGATCATTCGATAGCGTAAAGTGCTTTATATCATTTACTTGTGAAAAAATGAGATCGGGATAGAAGATGGATTGCCGAGAGCCAGATAGTGAAATAATGAACATATATGGCTATATGGTCAGTTTCGATGGTTGTGTGATAAGGACTGGGGATAGAGCCAGCAAAATTGGTAAATATGTTCAGTACATGACCAGTTAGGTTAAGTCCATTAAGCATCTCCGCACGAGCACATCACCGAAATGATGTCACGTCATCCCGTACAGTGAACAGAGGGTAAATTGAGATAAAATGATCTCAATCGGGCGATTGCAATGGGTGAGCTAGCAGTGACGGGTAAGTTGCTATCAAGGATCAAATCGGTAGAAATCTGGTCAACCAATCCCCAGATTGATTCCCCGACAACGTATCGATCAACCAGTCCTCAACAACCTAAGCAACTCGAGTGCAGGATTGGTGAACATCTTTGACACCCGACAATTGCTGTGATGCAGGGAGAAAACTCCCGGTTGATAAGCCTCACGATTACAAAAGGTTAGGCGCACATGCGATCACCCCATTTATTTTGCCTTTGCTGAAGAAGACTACGATTAAATCAATGTGAAATAAAATGTTCGAAAAACAGCAAGCAAAGTGAATGTGGAAATGAATGGGTTGTATTAGACGATTGGGAAATCACCAAGGAGTTCCTCATGGCGAAGCGTAAGAAGACGAACAGTGGCAAGAAATCCCAGTGGTCGTCTAACTCAAATACACCTGCAACGAAATGGGACTCAAACTATGTTTGGTTTACACCCAGGCTGGAACTCCTTGAGGATCGGTTGGCTCCGGCAACTGAAATTATCAATGTAGCAAACTTGGCTTTATTTGCGAACGATCGCACAATCATCGAAATCGGTGGGCCCCAGCCAGGCAATCCACCCGATGCTAACAACAACAATGATGATGGATACGACCAAATTCAGGTCGCGAACAATGCAAGCTTAAAT